>SLOV01000010.1 GCA_007132345.1 Kiritimatiellia bacterium | reverse complement strand
TTGCCGGGGGCCTCGTCCTCATCGCCGCGGCGGTGGCGCTCGAAATGGCGGGCGTTGAAAACACCGCGTCGCTGCGCGATGTCTTGATCCTCAGTGGCGGTATGGTCGTCATCGACGGGGTCAATATCTCGCAGCAGTCCGACATGCATCGCGCGGGCATTGAGGAACTCAGCCAATCGTTCAGTGCCGACATGGAAAACGTCGTCGTCGATTTCGAAGGTCGTCGCGTCGAACTCACCGGTACCGCCCAGGAGCAGTTTGAGCAGTGGCGGGAGATCCTGCGCGAACTGTGGGAGGAAGAAACCGGGTTCGGGCCGGGCGGCGATGCGGGGGCTGCGGGAATCCTGTGAGTTCCGCCGGCTTTTCTATGGTCGCCTCCGCTGATGGCGAGCCGCCACCGCCCCTGATATCGCCGCGTCCGATCGGGGTTCCGTCCTCGCCCTCTGGCGGGAGTGAGCCACCCTCTGGCCGACCGCACATTGGCGCCTGGCTCTTCATCCTGCTCTTCCTTGCCGCGCTCATCGCCGGCGGCTACTTCCTCTTCAGCGCGGCGCTGCGCCTGTTCCCTGAAGCCGCCGAGGAAGAGGACCCACCGCCGCCCGCCGAAGCAGCGCAAGACCCCGCCCCGCGCGAACGCGACCCGCTCGCCGAACCGGAGGAAACACCCCCGCGTCCGCCACCACAACCGCCACGCGATTCTGCCTTGCAGCGCGCCGAACGGCAGCGTGCGGAAGAGCTTCTGCTCGAAGTGTTGACCCTACGCCAGACCCTCGACACGGGCGGCGCCGAAATGTGGGGTGGGGCCGCCTTCGCCGATGCGCGCCGCTTCAGTGATACGGCCGATGAAGCCCTCTTGCGCGAAGATTATCTCGACGCCGCCGAGAACTATCGACGTGCGCTGCGCCGCCTCGAGTCCGTGGAGGCGCGCATGCCCGAGGCATTCGAGACGCTGCTGCGGGAGGGCCGGGCCGCCCTGGCGCGCACCGATGGCGATGCCGCACGCCGCTACTTCGATGCCGCACGCCGCATCGACCCCCAGCACGCGGAGGCGGAGCAAGGTTATCGCCGCGCACAGACGGTTGAACAGGTCGCCTCACTCGTGCGCGCAGGCGAGGGAAAAGAAGCTGCGGGTCGCCTGCCGCTGGCCCTCGCCGATTTTCAGGAGGCGCTGCGTCTCGATCCGCTCTCCGAAGAAGCGGCGGCAGGCGTGCAACGCATCAGTGTCGAAATCCGGCAGGCCGAATTTCGCGAACTGATGAGTCAGGGCCTGGTCGCCCTGCGTGCCGGCCAACTCGACCGCGCGGAGGAACTGATCCGTCAGGCACGCGATATCGAACCCGATGCGACCGCGGTCCGGGAAGCGATGCAACAGGTCGACGAAGCGAGAAAAGCCCAGCGTATCCGTGAACTCGATGTGGCGGCGCGTGCCGCCGAAACACGTGAAGATTGGGCCTCGGCGCGACGCGACTATGCCGAAATCCTGGATATCAACCCGCTCATCCGTTCGGCGCAGGAAGGCCGCGACCGCGCCGCGGAGCGCCTTCATGTCATCGCCGAAATGAACCACTTTCTCGAAGACGCCGACCGGCTCACCACCCCCGAGGGGCGCGATCGCGGCCTGCGCGCAAAAGCGATGGGAGAGCGACTCGGCCCCGCCGGCCCCGCGTGGAATGAGAAGTTCGAAAAGTTCGAAGCGCTCGTCGCACGGGCCACGGCACCGGTGCGCGTCACGATTCAATCCGACGGCCAGACCTCCGTAGATATTTTCCGTGTAGGCCGATTGGGCCGCGTAACGTCGCGCGAGATCCTGCTCGCTCCCGGCACCTACACCGTGGTGGGGCATCGTCCCGGTTTCCGCGACACACGCCTGACCCTGACGGTACCCGTCGGCGGCGAGCCCTTCGCATTCGAAGTCATCAGCCGCGATCCGATCCGGTAGAAACGCAGCGCCTCAACCAGTATCGGGCTGCGCATTGAGCCTTTCCGAAAGCCGTCTCAGGCGCAGACGCTCGTCGGTCATTCGGTTGTCGAATACGAACTCGTCCGTGCCCTCGATACGGATGCCCAACCCGTACTGTTCATTGAGGCGTGCGGCGAGATGGAACATCGAGAAGCCGTCATTCGCTTCGAGGTGATACGGCCCGCACGCAGTCGAATCGGCGAGCAGCGCTGCGAGCCCTTCGGCCGTATCTTCAAGAAAAGAGGCGGACGGAAACCATGCGCGGCTTGCCGAGACAACGCCCTCCTTGCGCATCTGCTCGAGGAGATAGCGAACCATCGTATTCTTTTGCGGATCACTGCCGATCTGCCAGCCCAGCCGCGCGATGGTGGCTTCGGGATGAGCCGACTGGACCCGTCGTTCGCAGTCGGCCTTGTATCGACCGTAATCATCCGTCGCGTCCGGTTCACGTTCTGGCGGAATCGGGCCCGGCTGTTGTCCCGAAAAGACCGACACCGAACTGACGTAGAGAAAACGAATCCCGCGCGCCAGCGATTGGGCGGCAAGCCATCCCGCCCACTCCGGCGCGCCCATGGCCAGATGCACAATGGCCTCCGGCTGTGTCTTATCGAGGAATCGCGCGCCGTTCTCGACATTGTCTACGGCGACTTCGCTTCGGTTCCACGCGACGACTTCCCAATCGTTGCGGGCAAGCTGCGTCGCGAGAGCGGGCGCCACTGTTCCGTTCATGCCGGTCAGGATGACGTGTTTCACAATCGCACCGCCCCGCTCATCTCCGTGCCGCTGGATTCGCAACTCGCAGTCCACAGATGCGAGCCAGCATCGATTGCCGTTTGTCGGACGTGACGAATAGCGATGCGTGTAAGGACAGTGCGCAAGCTACATGCAGGGTGTCGAGCGTACGCGCCCCACACTTTCCGGCTTCTGCCTGGGCCAGCATTCTGCAACTTGCCCAGATTGTGGTCCAATCCATGTCCACGACACATAGCAGGCGGCTTCGCAGATCCGACTCCAGAAGCGCGATGGCATCGGCAGCTTGGGTGGGGCTGCATTCCTTTCGGAACTGTTTGAGCCTGAATGCTGACACGGCTTCGGAGAGATGGAGTTCAGAGACAGGTATCGGACGGTTCCGCTTCGTTACGAAACGATGAACCTGTGGGGACTCGGGTTCAACCGTGTATAACTTCAGCAGGATACCTGTATCGTAGTAGTCTGGGCTCATCTCTCCCCGCGTGCTTCATTAAGCAAGTCGTCGCTTTTGGCGCCTTTCCAGGTCTTTCCCCAAACCGCTGCCGCTCGCGCGCCAAAATCAGGAAACGCCACCGATTCGTCGCGCTCCGGCGGAAGAATGCGGGCCACAAGCTTCTTCCTGCGCGTGATACCGACTTCGTAGCCTGCCTCCACTTCCCGGAGTACCTTGGCCAGATTGTGCTGGGATTGCATGATCGAATACTTCTTCATAACGCATATAAATAGCGCATATCATGGTCCGATGTCAAGACGTGCCGAGTCGGGATCGCCCCACGCATCTTTCCCGTCAGCACTGCCGCACCACGGTGATGACGACGCCTTGAATGACCAACTCCTCGGCTGGGATCAGGTCTGGATATGCGGGATTTTCGGCGCGCAGAAACGGTTTTCGTTTCCGGCGCACGAAGGTTTTCAGCGTGCTCTGGTTATCGATCAGGGCCGCGACCACGTCGCCATCGCGAGGATCGCGGCCATGTTCGCAGACGACGATGTCGCCATCGACAATATGGCGTCCGATCATCGAGTCGCCCTGCACCCGCAGGGCGAAGGTGCGCGCGGAGGGACGAATCCCGAGCGTCCCGACATCGACGGAGATACACCCGACCGGCGTCTGTTCCTTCTCATCCGCGAAGCCGGCGGGGATCGCGCCGTAAATCGGAATGTCGCAGACGCGCCTCTTCATTCGAGCCATCGGCGAGACGACCCGCAGCGCCCTGGCCAGGCGCGCCTCTTTTTGTATCGCTCCTTTTCGCACGAGTGCATTCACATGCGACTGTGCCGCATTCATGCTGCGAAACCCGAAGTGATCCGCAATTTCCCGGAGCGTCGGCGTTCCGCCCTGCTCCTGTTGTTTACGTCGAATGAAATCGAGAATTTCCTGCTGCCGCTTCGTGAGCTTATCCATGCCGTCTGGTCTCCATGTCGTGTATACTGTATATCCGTACAGTATTCGGGCGCCGCCGTCAAGACAGCCTGATGCGTGGATGCCTTGCGGGCTGCCAGGCGGAACCTGGACATTTGCCGAGGGTTCCAAGCCGTGCATCATCGCACCGCCCGAAGCGGGAGCAGGATGCTCCCGCCACCTTGGTGAGAGGCATTCATCTCCCCATGTCCAGGCAACAAAGTAGCGGGAGCATCCTGCTCCCGTCTTCAGCGCTTGGTCCTCGTCAACACCTCTCGTCCCACTCCTACAGGAAGCAGCCTGAAGCGCTGCCGGCCCGCCCCGTTTGGCCCCGCACGGCGGGGCCATCATCCCGTGACCACGTTGGCACGTGGAACGGGACTCACGTGGCGGCCCCGAAGGGGCGCATTTCTTGCCGGGCGGTGAGAAATGCGGGCCAGAACTCCCCTTGCCTGGGTCCCAACCTTTGTCGCCCCTCTTTGTCGCCCCTCCTTGTCGCCCCTTGCGCTTCCTGGCGGGTTGGCAACAGATTCGAGTGTACGAGTAGGTGTAGGAGTAAGTGTGTGGTGAGTCATGGCCGCCCGACAAATGGTCAGGTTTTCTTGATCGAATGCCGATCTGGTCAGTCGATCCCATACTCGTAGACCTACTCGTACACGCTGATCCCTCCATCAGTCAGAAAAGTTCACAACCCGGATGGCGGTTGGGCTCCCACCTTCGCCAAAGGCTACGGCGGGCGGGCCGGGGGACGGGATGCGATCCCGTCCTACAGCAGAGGTTGCGCTTGCAAGCGTGTGGAGAGGCTGTGCCGTTCCGCAACCCAGCCTGAAGGGCTGCCAGAACAAAGCCCAGTGCAAGCGGACTGCGCAGCGCAGTGGAGCAGGCCGCGCCGCGCTGGGTTCCCGCGTCCACCCCAAACCCCCAGCAGCCTGCAGGGCTGCCAGAACTCCCCTTGCGTGGGGTCCACCCTTTGTCGCCCCTCCTTGTCGTCTCACTTTGTCGGGAGTCGCGGCGAGGATTCGACAAAGGGCTTGGACAAAGAGGGACGACAAAGGAAAAATACAAGGCTGCTTTGTGACGCTGCCGGGGTCAGTTGTGCGTTAAGACGATAAGGTGCACGGGCTTCTTGTCGTGAAGTTCGGCCATGGCTTCGTTGACCTTGGAGAAGGGGAACACCTGGGTTTTTTCGACAAAATGGAGACGGCCGCGCGAGGCAGCAATTCTCAGCATGGCCCAGAACGGGTCCTTCGGGTCGGCTGAAGCAGGTACTACGAACGGTTTTCCGCCGGGTTTTCGCCCGTTTGCAGTCCCGCCTTCAGGCGGCAAGGGCCATGATGAGAATTGCTGGCGCCAGCTATAGCCACCATGGGGCGGCTCGGATGCCTGGACTGACGGAGAAGGTTTCAGAGACATCGGCCAGTACGATGCCGTTGGTATCGGTGGATTGGGACAGGGAGCGCCATTTGGCTAAGCCGACGGCGTGATGCGGGTTGATGGTGGAAGCGCTCTTGATTTCAATGGGGTGAAGTTTGCCATCGTAATCGATCAGTAAATCGACCTCGATTCCGTCGCGAGTCCGCCAAAAGTACAGTGACGGTGGCAATCCGCGATTGAGAAAGGCCTTGACCCATTCGCTGACCACAGCGGTCTCGAATAGCGCGCCGGCAAAGGCCCCTTGCATGAGCGGGCCGCGAGTGTGGAGCCCGATAAGGAACGATGCCATGGCGGTGTCGAGCCAGTATGCTTTGGATGACTTGATCAGTCGCTTGCCGAAATTGACATGATAAGGGGGAAGCAGGAAGACCTGCCCGGCGGCTTCTAGAACCGACATCCAGCGTCGGGCACTGGGCTGGGAGATGCCGGTATCGCGGGCGAGATCGGAATAATTTGCGATCTGTCCGGTGCGGGCGGCAACGAGCCGGAGGAAGCGCTCGAATGTGTTCAGATCCCCAACATTCAGCGCCTGGCGAACATCGCGCTCCAGATAAGTTTGCAAGTATCCCGCGCACCACAGATCGCGGTCCGCATTCCGGTTCGCTCGTAACTCTGGATACCCGCCGCGCAGTAGCCAATCGGCCGTTTCAATGGGCTTATTCCCGGCGTCCGACGACTTAGGAAAGCAATTGCGGCGCGTACTGAATCTCGTCGAGAATCACCGGCGGTGGGTTGTCCCGCAGAAATGCAAGCGGGTCGGCAAGGGCGCGATTGCGTTGATCCGGGTTCTCCAGTGAAACATATCGATGCGATTGGCCCCATCCCATGCGTAACAGGGTGGTCTTGCCGGACTGGCGCGGCCCGGTTAGCACGACAGCAGGAAACGAACGACAAGCCCGCTTGACCGTCTCTTCCATGATTCTCTTGATCATGGCGGAAAGATGGGCTTGCGCGGATTAAAAGTCAAATGTTTAATCCGCCAACACTGTTGAGCCTTCTTGTCGTGGCGTCTCTTCGGTTCAGCTCGGTAGAACCACAGCCGTCGTAGCGAGGCTCGGCCGGAACTGAAGTTGGAACCACGGACCCGCCTTCGCCCTGTGGCTACGGCGGTTAAATGGACACGGATGACGGCGGAAGAGGGTCTTGACCCTTTGTCGCCTCTCCTTGTCGTCCCTCTTTGTCGGCACTTGCGATTCATGGCGCCGTTCCAAGAGATTCGAGTGTACGAGTAGGTGTACGAGTATGTGTGCCCTGATCCATGGTTGCCGGATAAACGCTCAGGTTCTCATGATCGAATGCCGGAATCGCAGTCGACCCCGTACTCATACACCTACTCGTACACGCCGATCTCTCCATCAGTCAGAAAAGTTGACAACCCGCTTGGCGGTTGGGCTCCCACCTTCGCCAAAGGCTACGGCGGGCGGGCCGGGGGACGGGATTCAACCCCGTCCTACAGCAGTGATTGCACTTGCAAGCATGTGCAGGGGCTATGCCGATCCGCAACGCAGCCTGGAGGGCTGCCAGAACTCCCCTTCCGTGAATCTCACCCCTTTGTCGCCATTCTTTGTCCTCCCTCTTTGTCGGCATTTGCGATTCCTGGCGGGTTTCAAACAGATTAGAGTGTACGAGTAGGTGTACGAGTAAGTGTGCCGTGATCCATGGTTGCCCTATAGAAGCAAAGGTTCTCATGATCGAACGACGATCTGGTCATTTACCCCCCGTACTCGTACTCGTACTCGTACTCGTACTCTTACTCGTACACGCCGATCTCTCCATCATGCAGAAAAGATGACAACTCGCTGGCGGTTGGGCTCCCACCTTCGCCAAAGGCTACTGCGGGCGGGCCGGGGGACGGAATGCGATCCCGTCCTACCGCAGAGGTTGCGCTTGCAAGCGTGTGGAGAGGCTATGCGATTCCGCAACCCAGCCTGTAGGGCTGCCAGAACAAAGCCCAGTGCAAGCGGGCTGCGCAGCGCAGCGGAGCAGGCCGCGCCGCGCTGGGTCCCCGCGTGCCACCCCAACCCCTAGCAGCCTGTAGGGCTGCCAGATCTCCCTTTGCACCTTGATTGCACTCTTTGTCCCCCTCCTTGTCGCCCCTCTTTGTCGAGAGTCGCGGCGAGGATTCGACAAAGGGGCGGACAAAAACGGATGACCCCGCTTCGCCTTCGGCTACACAGGGCGCGCAAAGGGAAGGGGGAGTTCTGCGACCCCTACAGGGTCGATGTGGGTTTCTTTTCGCGCGATGATCCCGGCGCTTCGCACCGGGCTATGTTCTGTGACCCCGTTCCACGTGATGCGCCCCATGCTTCGCTGGGCCGCAAACGTTGCTGCCCCCGGTTTGCCCCCAGGGGGTCAGTGCGGAGATCCTTGTCCGTGTCGATCCGCAACGCAGCCTGAAGGGCTGCCAGATCTCCCCGCCCAGCCCTCAATTTGGCGACGCCGCGCCCGGTTCTCGACATTGCCACAAATCGCTTGATCTGCGTCCATAATTATGAACAATAAACAACATACAGTCATTTATCCTGTGCAAAATAATGAAAACCATATCGCTCACATTGCCGATTCCGGTGCAGAAGGCACTGAGGGATCTAGGCCAGGACATCCGCAACGCCCGGCTGCGTCGCCGCATTCAAGCCAAGATCATGGCCGAACGCGCGGGTATCGCCCGAACCACCCTGCACAAGATAGAGCGGGGCGATCCTGGAGTCAGTATGGGCTCATACGTAACGGTCCTCTTTGTCCTGGGCCTACTAGACCGAGTATCCACGCTGGCCGCTCTTCCCGCCGATGTTGTGGGCATGCGGTTGGAAGAAGAGAAGCTCCCGAAAAGAATTCGGCATGTGAAGCGCGACGCGTGACGGAGCATTTGCCATGAACCGAAAGGCCTTTGTCAGCATCGACATGCAGGGAAACACATACCCTGTCGGGACGCTCTGGACACGAGCGAGCGGAGGTCGTGAGTCTGCAACGTTCCAGTACGATCCCGACTGGTTGACCAACCCGGATCGTTTCGCAATCGAACCAGCCCTTACCATGGATGCTGGGCCGCACCACACCGCTGGGGACGCCCCCATGTTCGGTGCACTGAGCGATTCGGCGCCAGATCGGTGGGGGCGCATGCTAATGCGACGAGCCGAAAGGAGGCTGAGCGCGAAAGAAGGGCGTGCGCCCCGTGCGCTTCAGGAAATCGATTTCCTACTCGGCGTTCAGGACGTCACCCGCATGGGGGCGCTGCGCTTCTCCGAAAGCCAGGAAGGACCATTCTTGGCGGATAGCTCGGTGACCCCAATTCCGCCTTTCGTTTCTCTGCCCAAGCTGCTGGCGGCTTCCGAACAGGTCATTGCGGAGAACGAAAGCGATGACGATCTGCTGTTGCTGCTTGCTCCTGGAAGCTCACTGGGTGGGGCTCGCCCGAAAGCGTCGGTGATGAATCGCGACGGAAAGCTTGCTCTGGCCAAATTTCCAAGCGCACAAGACGAATGGACAACAGAGCTTTGGGAATCGGTGGCCCTCGGCCTGGCCCGTGACGCTGGCCTTGAAACCCCTCAATGGTCCATCGAATCGATTGCCGGAAAGGCCGTGCTGGTCCTGCAACGTTTCGATCGTCGGGGCACCCAGCGCCTGCCCTTTCTGTCTGCGATGAGCATGTTGAGCGCGCGCGACCATGAGACCCGCTGCTATCTGGAGATCGTGGATGCGATACGCCGCTTCGGTGCTATGCCTCGTGACGACATGCACGCGCTGTTCCGTCGCATCATCTTCAACATATTAATCTCTAATACGGACGATCATCTTCGCAACCATGCCTTCCTGTTGCCGGACCCAAGGGGATGGCGATTATCGCCCGTATACGATCTCAATCCTATACCTGCCGATGTGCGGCCCCGCATCTTGTCCACGGCGATTGACATGGATGACGCCACAGCATCGCTGGAGTTGGCCATGCACGTAGCGCCCTACTTCGAACTCGATGGGGCAGGAGCTGAGCGCATTGTTGGAGAGGTTGGGCGCGTGGTGGTGAACTGGCGGGAGCGCGCCGCACAAGCTGGTGTCTCCACGAACGAGATTCGACGCATGGCCTCGGCCTTTGAGCATGCCGATCTCGCAGCAGCCTCGAAAATGGGGAGCAAGTAGGGGTTCATGCAGCCTTTGTTGCTCCTCCTTGTCGCCCCTCTTTGTCGGCACTTGTGCTTCCTGGCGGGATTTCAACAGATTCGAGTGTACGAGTAGGTGTAGGAGTAGGTGTGCATTGATCCATGGTTGCCGGACAAACGCTCGGGTTCTCATGGTCCAATGCCGACCTCGTACTCCTACACCTACTCGTACACGCTGATCCCCCCATCAGGCGGAGAAGTTCACAACCCGGATGGCGGTTGGGCTCCCACCTTCGCCAAAGGCTACGGCGGGCGGGCCGGGGGACGGGATTCAATCCCGTGGTCCCACCCTTTGTCGCCCCTCCTTGTCGCCCCTCTTTGTCGAGAGCCGCGGCCGGGATCGACAAAGGGCTTGGACAGAGGAGGACGACAAAAGGGATGCAGGAGCCGTTCTTCAAACTCGTTCTGCGTATTGCCGGCCTGACGCAGCCTTGCGTTAGCGTCCCGGAATCTCTATCAACGCGTCGATGAAGGTGCACATGAAGCAGGCATTGGATATTCACCCCAGCGTACAGGATGCATTGGATCGCGGTGGGCCGGTGGTGGCGTTGGAAAGCACGCTGATCACCCATGGCCTGCCATACCCGACCAACCTCGCGGTGGCGCATGCCATGGAGGACGCGGTGCGGGAAGCAGGCGCGCTGCCCGCGACGATTGCGTTTCTGGGCGGGCGCGTCACGGTGGGCCTCAACCGTGACCAGATCGCCTACCTGGCTGAGGCGCGCAACGTGCGCAAGTGCAGCCGCCGCGATTTCGCCGCCGCGGTGGCCCGCCGGGAGGATGGAGCAACCACGGTTGCCGGCACGATGATCGTGGCGGCGTGGGCGGGGATTCCTGTCTTTGCGACCGGCGGTATTGGGGGTGTACACCGCGGGCAGCCGTTCGATGTGAGCGCGGATATCGAAGAATTGGGCCGGACGCGTGTGATGGTGGTCTGCGCCGGGGCCAAGGCGATTCTCGATTTGCCCCTGACGCTGGAAGCGCTGGAAACACGCGGGGTCCCCGTGATCGGCTATGGAGTCGATACGTTTCCAGCGTTCTACGAGCGCTCGTCCGGGCTGCCAGTGGATGCGCGGTGCGATTCGCCGGGCGAAGTCGCCGGGTTGTGGAGGGCGCACTGCGAGCTGGGCATGTCGGGCGGAATGCTGCTGACGGTTCCGGTTCCGGAAGCCGACGCAGTGCCGGGTGAGATCGCCGAGCGCGCCATTCGCGAGGCGCTCGAAGAGGCGGATGCCCGCGGCGTGCGCGGCAAGGAAACCACACCCTTCCTGCTGGCACGCGTGAGCGAATTGACCGGGCAGGCCAGCATGAAGGCCAATATATCCCTCTTGAAAAACAAC
>SLOV01000308.1 GCA_007132345.1 Kiritimatiellia bacterium | reverse complement strand
TCGTTCGCCAGAGCGTTGACCGAAACGGTGACGCTCGTGAAATCGTCAGGCGGGAGCGACCCCTCCGCGGCGGAGAGGTCGAGCCAGTCGGCATCGACACTGACGGCCCAGGTGAGCGGGGACTCGCCGACGTTTGTGAGGGTGTACACCACCGAAGCAGGATCGAAGGGACCGCCCTCGAAGCCAGCCGTTTCGAACGGCGACTCCGGCGTTACGGAGAGCACGCCAGGGCCTACCGTACTGATCGCGACCTCGAAACTGCCAAGCACGGTCTCAGGCGTGACGTTGCCGAGGGTGTCTTCGACCGCGCCTTCCTGGAGCGTAACGATGTAGACGCCGTTATCGTCCGCGCTCCAAGCCTCCTGCGGCGCCGGGATCGCGTAAGAGGCGGTGATGGGAGAACCGTCGTCCGGCAGGTCCGCGCCGACGAATTCGGCAAAATTGGTATATCCGTTCGGACCGGTCACCAGTAGATTGGTGGAATCGAGGCTGGCGAGCAGGACCGCGGTTTCGTCGGTATAGGTGACGGAGCAGGCGTGGCTGGGTGCGCCCGCTACGGTGAGGTCGGCGACGCTCAGGGTGGCATCGGGGGGATCGGCATCCACGGCGCCGTCACCGAGCAGAAAAACGTCATCGATGTTCCAGCCGATGGCCGTGGGGCTGTTGCCGCGACCAACCGAACTGAGGGACCAGCGCAGTTGCAGGGCAGGCGCGCCCGCAACAGACGCGGGAAGGGGGTACTGAACCAGTTGCCATGCCCCGTCGGATACGGCGCTGGAGGTGGACCAGACCTGAATCCAGTCGGTGCCATTGGTCGAAACCTGGATGCGGGCCGTGTCGCCGTTACGCAGCCCGAGCCAGCGATGGAAGCGCAGAGTCAGCGAAGTGTTGCCGACGGTGTTGATGGGCGGTGTCGTGGCGTGCCGTTCGCTTAGGTTGTTGGGGTAGTTGCCGCTCAGGTTGTAGCCGACGATCTTTGTTCCGGTGACACCGGCGGTGGGACCGCCGCTGCCGTAGGAAGGCGTGCTGTACTGCCAGTCTGGTTCGAGTGTCCACCCTGGATCCTCGTCCATGTTCGCGATGTAGATAGCGGTGGGGATGCCCACGGTGAAGGTGGCGAGTTCGCCCGGCGCCACGTAGGCGCCCTGGGTGTCGCGCACCTGCTCCGGCTCCATGAAGACGGTATAGAGTCCATTGTCCGAAGGGCGCCAGCCTTCGCCGTCCGGCGGAGGCAACGCATAGGTGGCGGTGCGCGGCGTTCCGTTGCCGCTCTGGTCGAGCGCCGTGAACGCGCCGGGCTCGTCGTACCCGTTGGGGCCGGTGACGCGGATGTTGCCGGTTCCGATACTGGAGACATCGATGGCTGTGTCGTCGGTGTAGGTCACCAGCACTTCATGCGTGGAGAGCCCCCCGGTGACAAGGTCCGCGACCTGGGCCTCGGCGATCGGCGCCGGGTTGAATTCAAACGCTTCGGTGATGGTGCCGCTGATGAAGTACTGGCCGAGGCTGCCATACACCGTGTAGCCGGTGGGGCTGGAGCTGAACGGGTCACCCACGCTGGTGTTTCGGACATAGAGATAGTAGCGGCCTTCTTCCAATTCCGCTTGCAGGCTGGCCCCGGTCTGCGAGGCGGGATTATCCCAGAGCAGCAGGTCGCCTGCTTCGTTGTATAATTCGATGAGAATGTCGAGGTTGCCGCCCCGTGTGCCGGAGGGCATGACCCAGGGCTGAACGGAGAGGCTGATCGGGCCGGTACCGGTGATGAACGAAAAGACATCGACATCGCCGGTGCGTCCGAGGATGCCTTTGTTGGCCGGGAACAGGTTGTCGGGATCGTTCTGTGGGGTTGTGGAAACGATCTGCGTGCCGTCGGTGATGACGAGCGGGGTTGCCGTGCCGCGCGTGTTCCCGTGGTCATCGGTGCGATACGAAATCTTGCCGGCAATGACGGCAAGGTCATCCTGCAGATTGTTGGCCAGGTAGTAGTCGCCCTTGCACCACTGGGTCACGTTCCGGTTGTAGGCGGCGCCCATGATGGGACCCCACGAGGTTTCGCCGCTGCCATGGCCGGTGTAATACTCGGCCCCGGCGGTTGTGCCGTCGTGGCTGAGTCCAAGGTTGTGCCCGATTTCGTGTGAGACGACTTCGGCAATGTACGACTCGTTGTTCGCTACGTTGTTGTGGTAGACCCAGGCAGGCCGGTAGAAGCCGAAATTGGACGTTCCGAAAACGTTCACATAGGCCACGCCGCCCGCATTCGAGAGGGGGTTCGGGTCGCCGTTGAGATCCGTGTTCCGCGTAATCAGCGCCACCGCTGTGCGGTTATTGAAGGTGGCGGGACGCTCCGTTGTGACATTGATGTTGAACGGTGCAAAATCTTCCGCCACGCGCTGCCAGATGCGGCGGATGGCGGTCTGCTCGGAACTGCTGAAGGTGGTGATGTCCGAATCGGTGCTGAAGGGGCGCGCGGGAATCTCTGAACGATCGACCAGATTATTCCAGGCCGTGCCGGTTACCGTTTCACCCACGAAGTTCAGGTAGAGCACGTTCGGGGCGCCGGGGTTGCTGTGGAAAATGAGATGTTCCGGGAATGGGTCAATGGGCACGGCCGAGCCGGAGAACTCCGGTTCTGCCTCCGCCTCCGGCATGGCGCCGGGCGGCGGCAGGGGGAAAGCGCAGGCATAACAGATGGCACCTGTCTCGTCGACGTGCAGGGAGCCGACGTCGAGTTCCGTAAAGTGGAAGCTACGCAGCCAGCCGAGGGCACGGGCCCGGGCCTGCGGGGGCAGGTCCCGAAGCGACCGTTCGAACCGGCCAGCGGGCAGCTCCTCGAGTACATAGGGGCTGCCGATTTCGAATTGCCGCGAACCTCCCGGCCCCTGGGCAGCACTGATCGACGCAAAAACGAGAATCAATAAGGCGGCCCGGGCCATTGAGGGCAGGGCTCTCGGACAGATCAACATTCGGCGATTTCCTCTTCTGATACCAACTATATGGTGATTCCGTGCGCTGGTTAAGGGATGTACCCGCCACCACTGATTGCAATGAATGTAATCGTAGGGCGAAAGCAGCAGCTTACGAACCAATTGCCCCGCGGAGCGGTCCTTTGG
This sequence comes from Kiritimatiellia bacterium, assembly GCA_007132345.1. Lineage (GTDB taxonomy): Bacteria > Verrucomicrobiota > Kiritimatiellia > SLOV01 > SLOV01 > SLOV01. The sequence continues at coordinate 7,939 of SLOV01000308.1, read as the reverse complement.
GGGAGATTGCTGACGCCGTGCCGTATTGCGGCCTCCCGGACGGCGTCGACCAGCCCCGAAATACCGGGCTGTTTGCGGCGTTTCCCGGCTTGCTTCAACGGGCGAAAATCGGGTAGCCTTTTCCAACTCGATCCGAGCGGGCGGCGGCCAATGTGGCCTTGCCCGAAAAGGAGTGTGAATCGCCGCGCGTCCGCCGGCGGAAGAGGGTCATTTGACGATGAGCGAAAGCGAAGAGAAGAGTAGTGTGCCGACTGACGGCGCCGTCTACGATGCCACAAATATTACGGTCCTCGAAGGGGTCGACGCCGTCCGGAAACGGCCGGCCATGTATATTGGCGACACCGGCGTGCGCGGCCTGCACCACTGCGTTTACGAAGCGGTCGACAACAGCGTCGACGAGGCCCTTGCCGGCTACTGCACGCATATCGTGGTGAGCCTCAACCCGGACGGGTCGGTCTCTGTCAACGACGATGGGCGCGGCATTCCGGTCGATATTCACGCCACCGAGGGCAAGCCGGCCGTGGAGGTGGTGCTGACCACGCTCCATGCGGGCGGCAAGTTCGACCACGCCAGCTATAAGGTGTCCGGCGGTCTGCATGGCGTAGGCGTATCCTGCGTGAACGCCCTCAGCGAATGGCTCGAAGTGGAGGTGCGGCGCGAAGGCATCGTCTATCACCAACGCTACGAGCGCGGCGCGGCGGTGAGTCCGCTCGAGAAGATCGGGCAGACAAAAGGGACCGGCACAAAGATCACCTTCTTTCCCGACCATCTCATCTTCCCGATTCGCGAATTCAGTTGGGATATACTCGCGAATCGCCTCCGGGAGCTGGCCTTCCTCAACAAAGGCATCGAGATCACCCTGCGCGACAGCCGGGGGGAAGAGCGGGAAGAGGTCTTCAAGTATGAAGGCGGCATTCTGGAGTTCGTCCAACACCTCAACCAGAACAAGAACGCGCTTCATCCGCAGCCGATATACATCGAAAAAGAGCGCGAGGGCATCATCGTGGAAATTGCGATGCAATACACCGATGCCTACAACGACACGCTGTTCTCCTTCGCCAACAACATTAATACGATCGAGGGCGGCACCCACCTCAGCGGGTTCCGCTCGGCGCTGACGCGGACGGTGAACAACTACGCAAAAGGCAACAAGCTGATCAAGGACGAGAAGGCGTCGATGAGCGGCGACGACATTCGCGAGGGGCTCACGGCGGTCATCAGCGTCAAGATTCCCGATCCGCAGTTCGAGGGACAGACCAAAACCAAGCTGGGCAACAGCGAGGTGCAGGGGCTGGTCGATTCGATCGTGAACGAGGAGCTGGGCGCCTATTTCGAAGAAACACCGGGCACGGCGCGCGCCATTGTCGAAAAGGCGCTGCTCGCCTCCCGCGCCCGCGAGGCCGCCCGCAAGGCGCGCGACCTGACCCGGCGCAAAGGCGCGCTCGACAGCGGTTCGCTACCCGGCAAACTGGCCGACTGCTCCGAGCGCGATCCCAGCAAGAGCGAACTCTTCATCGTCGAGGGCGACAGCGCCGGCGGCTCCGCCAAACAGGGGCGCGACCGCATGTTCCAGGCCATCCTGCCGCTGCGCGGCAAGGTGCTCAACGTGGAGCGGGCGCGGCTGGACAAGATCCTGAACAACAACGAAATCCGCACCATGATCACGGCCATCGGCACGGGTATCGGCCAGGACGACTTCAACATCGAAAAAGCGCGCTACCATCGCATCATTATCATGACCGACGCCGATGTGGACGGCTCCCACATCCGCACCCTGCTCCTCACTTTCTTCTTCCGCCAGATGCCGGAGCTGATCGAGCGCGGGTTCATCTATATTGCGCAACCCCCGCTCTACAAGGTGAAGCGGCGCAAGCGGGAGCAGTATGTGGACAATGACGAGCAACTTGCCCGGATCCTGCTCGAACTGGGCGGCGAGGACCTGGTGCTCGAGCAGGACGAGGAGGGGGCGGCCCTGCTGGACAACGCAGGATTCAGAGCGCTGCTCGACAAGCTGAACGAGTTGGGGCGGCTCGCATCCAATGTGGAGCGAAAAGGCGTCAGCTTCGCTGAGTATCTCCGCCACCGGAACGCTGCAACCGGCCAGTTTCCCCTCTATCGCGTGAGTGTGCACAATGGACAGGAAGCCGAGCACCATTTCTGTCACGAAGATGCCGACCTGCGGGCGCTGCGGGAACGGCTGGAGGCGGAAATGGGGCACTCGCTCGATATTGAGGCCGACGAGCCCGCGCCGGAGACGCTGGCCGATGCCGAAGCGGAAACCAGCACACGACTCAGTTGGGTGGAGTTCTTCGTGGCCCCCTCGATCGGCCGCGTTGTGCAGGAGATCGAAGACATGGGCCTGCCTCTCGATCAGTGGGGTTCCCAGGAATCGCCTCGCTATTTCGTGCGCAGTGGCGAGGAGCGGATTCCCGTCAAGAGTCTCTACGCGCTTCCCGGTCAGGTCCAGGAGCTGGGACGAAAGGGGCTGACCATCAACCGCTATAAAGGTCTCGGCGAAATGAACCCGGAGCAGCTTTGGGAAACCACGCTCGATCCGGCGAACCGCAAACTGTTGCAGGTGAAACTGGACGACGGCGTGGCCGCCGACCGCATGTTCACCATTCTCATGGGCGACGAAGTCGAGCCGCGGCGCGCCTTCATCATGGAAAACGCGCTCAACGTCAAAAATCTCGACATCTAACGCCAGAAGGATCGTCCCATGCCCCAGTCCGATCAGACCGAAAATCCGAACTTCATCAACATCGAAGAGGAGATGCAGCGCGCCTACATCGATTATTCGATGAGCGTTATTGTAGGACGCGCGCTACCGGACGCGCGCGACGGGCTCAAGCCCAGCAATCGCCGCATTCTTTACGCCATGGGCAATGGGGGCTGGGTGCATAGCCGGTCCCACATTAAGTGCGCCCGCGTCGTTGGCGAGGTCATTGGTAAGTTCCACCCGCACGGCGACCAGGCCGTTTACGACACGCTGGTACGCATGGCCCAGGATTTCTCCATGCGCGGCCCGCTCATCGACGGCCAGGGCAACTTCGGCAGCATCGACGGCGATCCGCCCGCCGCCTACCGGTACACCGAGTGCCGCCTGCACCGCCTCGCGGAGGAGCTACTCGCCGATATCGACAAAGACACCGTCAACATGCAGCCCAACTTCGACGAGAAGGAAACGGAGCCAACCGTTCTGCCGGCCCGCTTCCCGAACCTGCTCGTCAATGGCAGCACCGGCATCGCCGTCGGCATGGCCACCAACATCCCGCCGCATAATCTGCGCGAAATCATCGACGGCATCGTGCACCTGATCGACCATCGCGACTGCACCGTGGCCGACCTGATGCAATTCGTCACAGGGCCGGACTTCCCCACCGCCGCCACTGTCCGCGGATTGAACGGCATTCGCGACATGTACGAAACCGGGCGCGGCCACATCTATATGCGCGGCGTGGCCAACATCGAAACCGACGCGCGCGATCGCCCGGTGATTATCATCAACGAGATCCCCTACGCGGTGAACAAGGCCACCCTCATCGAGAAGATGGCCTCGCTCGTGACAGACAAGAAGCTCGAAGGCATCTCCGATATCCGGGACGAATCGGACAAGCGCGGCATCCGCGTGGTCATTGAGCTGAAGCGAGGGGCCGTGCCGGATGTCGTGCTCAACAACATCTTCAAGCAGACCCAGCTCGCCACGACGTTCGGCGCCATCCTGCTGGCCATCGATCATGGCCGCCCGCGGGTGATGAACCTGAAGGAACTGATGGAATGCTTCGTCGCGCACCGCTTTGAGGTCATCACCCGGCGGACCCGCTTCGAGCTGGCCAAGGCCGAGGCCCGCGCCCACATCCTCGAAGGGTTGCTCATCGCACTCGATAACCTCGACGAGGTCGTGCGCGTCATCCGTGCGTCCAGCAATCGCGACGAGGCCCGCGCCGAGTTAATCCGCCGCTTCGGTCTTTCCGAACTGCAGGCCAACGCCATTCTCGACATGCGCCTCTACCAGCTCACGGGCCTGGAGCGCGACAAGATTGAGAAGGAGTACAAAGAGGTGATGGAGCGCATCGCTTATCTGCGCGACCTGCTGGACCACGAAGAGAAGATCTACGCGGTGATGAAAGAGGATCTGCTCGAAATCCGCGAGAAATACGGGTCGGACCGGCGCACGCAGATTCTGCCCGACGAAGGGGAAATCAATATCGAGGACCTCCTGGCCAATAAGCCATGGATCGTGACCTTGAGCCATGCGGGATATATCAAGCGGGTCGACCTCGAAACCTATCGCGAGCAGCGACGCGGCGGACGCGGTGTAGCCGCCATGAACACGCGCGACGAGGATTTCGTCGAGCATGTCTTTACGGCCAACACCCATGACTTCCTGCTCTTCTTCACCGCGCACGGCCGTGTCTATTGGAAGAAGGCGTATGAAATCCCCGAGGCACCGCGCACCTCGCGCGGCAAGGCAATTGTCAATTTCCTCCAATTAGGCACCGAAGAGAAGATCGCGGCCACGCTCTGCCTGCGCGAGTTCCCCGAAGACCAGCACCTCGTCATGGCGACGCGAAATGGGGTGGTGAAGAAGACCAACCTCTCCGCCTATAGCCGCCCGCGCGCCGACGGCATCATTGCCATCCGGATCGACGAAGACGATACGCTGATCGGCGTTCGATTGACCGGCGGCGAGGACGAGTTGATGCTCGTGACCCGCAAAGGGAAGAGCATCCGCTTTAAGGAAGACCAACTGCGCGACCAGGGGCGCGCCACACGTGGCGTCACCGGCATTCGGCTTGCCAAAGAAGGCGACGAAGTCAAGAGCATCGAGGTCGTCGAGCCGGGCGGCTCGCTGCTCACCATCACCGAAAAAGGCTATGGCAAGCGCACCGCCTTTGACGATTACCCGGTGCAGAATCGCGGTGGACAGGGTGTCATCACCATTCGCACCAGCGAGCGGAACGGCGATGTCGTGGGCGCGCACGCGGCGCACGACTCCGACGCACTGGTCCTCATTACCGGAGGCGGGGTCATGATCCGCATGAAGATGGCCGACCTGCGCGTGATTGCCCGCAACACGCAGGGGGTGCGCCTGATTCGCCTCGAGGAAGGGGACCGCCTGGTATCGGCAACCACGCTTTCGAAGGAAGTGACCGACAACGAAGAAGAAGTTGGCGAGGAGCTGACGCCGCCGCCGGAGACCTCAGCCGAGCCGCCCACAGAGGCGTGAGCCTTTGAGGTCATCAGAAAAAGGAGATGGGCGCATTGCCAGAGAAAGTAGGACGGTCTACCAGGCCGTCCATTGAGGGGTGATGGGCTCTGGGGGACGGCCTGGTAGGCCGTCCTACGCCAGCCTGTGCGCACATGGGACAGATTCGGCGGCGTGGACGAATTCCGCTTACAAACCCAGATACCCGCGCACTTCGGTCAGCAATTGTGGATGCCTGTACGTTCTCCGGGGTAATGATATGCGCCCGTTCAGCCCGCCTCCCCGCGAGCGCCACTGCCGATCCAACCCTTTCTGCGGAAGAGCGCCAGCATGCCCAACGCCACCGCCAGCATCAGCAGCAGCGCCGCGGGATAGCCGTAAATCCATTCCAATTCGGGCATGTTCCAGGGAGAAGCGTCCGGATCAAAATTCATGCCATAAATGCCGGCAATGAAACTGAGCGGGATGAAGATGGTCGCGGTCATGGTGAGCACCTTCATGATCTCGTTCATGCGCTGATTCAGTTGTGCGTGGTGCAGCTCCAGCAAGCTGGTGCAGAGCTCGCGTTGTAGCTCAGCGACCTCCAGGATGCGCAACACATGGTCCTGCACGTCCCGGAAATAGGGGGCGGTCTCCGCGCGGATTATCTGGCCTGGCTGCCGTGCCATCTGCGCCAGACAGTCCCGCATGGCCCAGAGTGTGCGGCGTAATTGCAGAATCTTGCGTTTGAGGTCGAACACGCCATGCACCGCGCCCGGCGAACCGTTGCCGATGATCTCCGCTTCAAGCCCTTCCAGCCGCAGGTCGAACTGCTCCATGAAGGGGAAATAGGCATCGACCACGAGATCAAGGAGGGCATAGGCCAGATAGTCCTCTCGCGCGCGCCGCACGCGCCCCTTGCCTTCCAGCAGTCGTTGCTGAACGGCGGCGAGCCGGTTCGTTTCGAAGGCCTGAAAGGTCACGACGAATCCGCGCCCCAGGAAGAGGGAGATCTGTTCGAAGGGATGTCCCTGCTCCAACAGTGGATGTTGCACGACGACGAAGAGGTAGTCGGGGAATTCCTCCAGTTTCGGCCGCTGATCGATGTGAAGGACGTCCTCCGTGCTGAGGCGGTGGAAGCCAAAGACCTTGCCGACGCGGGCGATGGTTTCGGCGTTGCCGAGCCCGTTTACGTCCACCCACAAAATCTTCTCCTCACTACGAAGTGCGTCCAGTTCTTCCGGTTCCCGAATCTCTTTATGTTCGCAATTCGTCTCGTCGAAGAGGATCGCTTCAATGCGGGGCGGGGGCGAATTCGATGGCGGCAGCAAGTCGGTGCCGGGCGGCGTTCCAACATGACGCTGCACGGTGCGACGGGCTCTTCGTTGTACGGCCCTCTTGGTTTTGTGGCTCACGGCTTCCGCGCCGGCGCGGCGCGCAGGTTGAGGGCCCGGCGGCGCACCTCCATGCCGTCCACAAGGACGCAGACGAAATAGATACCCTTTTCGGGAAATCGAGTCGGAGGCACCTGCACGGGCAGTTCGATCACGGCGCTCTTCTCGAAAGGGGGCGCGTCGGGATTGATGTTGACCTTGCCGTGTACGCTGCCAAGCACATGGCCTGACTTCCCTTCTTCCACGCGAATGGTGACATCGATGGCGTTGATCTTGCCCTGAAAATTCGACAGGAACGTGGTTACGAAGAAGGGCGGCGCCGTGAAGGGGAACGCGGCGGCGTTGAACTGCTGAAAGACGCCGATCAGGCTCAGTTTGCCCGTGCCTTCTTCGCGGATCACCATGTCGGAAAACATGATGCCTTCACATGCCGGTTCGTAGTCCATGCAAGGTTCATAGCCCAGGCGGCGTTCCGCGACAAGTCCGCTTTACCTTCGCATTTCCAAATGGAGCGGCTGCAACAGCACGACATCGAGCATGGTGCCAAGCCGCCGGCCGTCCACCGAAGCGGTGTGCTCGGCGGGGACCCAGGTGGCGGATTCGAGGACCAATCGGTTTTCGCCAAGGCGAATGTGGGAGGCGGGCACTACGCCCTCCAGAGCCGTGACGTGGTCATGGCGTGAAGCCGCGGGGCGCATTTCGATTTCCAGGTCGTTCAACCGGGCGGTCAGCGAGGCGGGCGGAGCGGAAGCGGGCCGTTCGGCATCGATCTGCTCGATCCGCAGCACATAGTCGCCCGGCGCCGGGGCCAGGCAGATCTCGATGACGGCCTCCGCGTCGGTCCATCGGAACATGCGATCGTTATAGGCCCGCTCGCGATCGTGAAAGCCGCCCCGGAGGCAGTAGCGATCGGGGGGCGTGCCGAGATTCACCACAAAGTGCTCGCCATGCACGAAACGGCAGAGACCCGGCGGCCCGATCTGCGCGATTTCGACCTGGTGCTGCCCCTCGACGTCGAATTCGAGGTAGAGGAGACCGTCATCATTGGCCGGGACCTCGAAGCTGACAGTGAAAGGGCCTTCTGGCGGAAGGGCCGCGCGATCCACTGGTGACCAGGACTGCATCAGGAGCAGCGAAGTTTCTGCGCCGGGCGGGGCGTCGTCCGTGGGCGGCCTGACGATCCCGGAGACAAGCAGCGTGGAGGGGCCTGCCTGCAGCGAGCGGAGCAGCACGCCGCTACGCCGTCCCAGCGCACGCCGCGAGTCGGCGCGTTGACCCCAGTCGCCGGTCATCATTTCGGGCACGGGCGGCCCTGCGAAGTCGATGCCGGGGGGCACCTGATAATACCAGGGTGCCT
>SLOV01000159.1 GCA_007132345.1 Kiritimatiellia bacterium | reverse complement strand
TATTACCATTCTGCCTGGACCAATGTCGCGGTTCTCTACCGGGATCCGGGAACGGGGAACTGGCTGTTCTCGCCGCCCATGACGCGCATCGGCGAGGGCCGGCACGCGAACGAGCATCGCTACAGAATCGACGGCATCGGCGAGGCGGGGCGCCCCCTCGAATTCGTGATCCGCGGCTATACCAATGACGTGGCGGTGTGGGATAACCCGACGGTGGGCGGGATCAACAACAACTATTACACCTCGCTCGATTTCTTCTTTCTGCAGGACAAGCAGATCTTCAATTACGAGCCGCCGCCGGTCGTGTCACCGCCGCAGGTGGTGCCGGTCGCGAGCTGGCCCTCGAGCTACACCGCGAACGGCATTCCTTCGCGCGGAGGGCGTATCTATTTGCCGCGCGGTTATGCGCAGAATACCGGCAAGCAGTATCCGGTGCTCTATATGCAGGACGGGCAGAATGTCTTCGATCCCGGCGGACCGTTCGGCTCGTGGTCGGCGGATGCCGCCGCGACGCGCGAAATCGCGCAGGGGCGCATGCGCGAGACGATCATCGTGGCTGTGAACAACACGGGCAGCCGCCTGAGCGAATATGGCACCCCGCAGGACGGGCATACGGGGGATTTCTATCTGCGCTATCTGATCGACGACGTGAAGTCGGCGGTGGACGCGAATTATCGCACCCTGCCGGGGTTCATGGATACCGGGGTGATGGGCTCCTCTCTGGGCGGTCTGATTTCGGCCTACATCGGTTTGAGCACGAACGTGTTCGGCCTCGTCGGCGCGGTCTCGCCTTCTTACTGGTATGGCCCGAATTTCCGGGCCTGGATCGATGCGCAGCCCACCAAGGGAAATCGGATTTATCAGGATGCGGGCACGGCGGAAGGGGCCTCGATGTGGAACCATTTCTGGCCGGTGTATGGCTACTATCTTGAAGACGGCTACGCAGTGAATGACGACCTGCTCGTTGCGATCGGCTGCGGGCAGGGCCACAACGAGGCCGCCTGGGCCAGCCGCGTGGCGGGGGCTTTCCGCTTCCTCTTCAACCCGTGGGACGAAGCGAATGGACTGGACACCAATCTGCCGCCAATGGCTCCGGACTTCGAGATCACCGAGCCGTCCACCGACGTTGCGGTGGAAGAAGCCGTGGACACTTTCGACCTGGCCGGTTCCGCCAACACGGCGCGGTGGCAGGGGCTACAGTGGACCAACGCGCTGACCGGCGCGCACGGTGCAGCGCCAATCGCGGCGTCGTGGAGCCTGCCCGGCATCCCGCTTGGCTACGGGGTCAATGTGATCACGGTGACCGCGACGGGTGTCGTCGAGACGTTCGACCTGCTGGCATCGGACCGCGCTGGAGATGCCGCTTATACGGGCGGCTGGACAGACGGGTCGAACGGAGGGTTCGGCTTCGGGGCCTGGGCGTTGAGTGCCAGCGCGAACGCGGGCCGCTTCATTGGGCCGAACGGGTGGGGGATGTGGGCGCAGACGGGGCATCTTTCCGAAGCCGTCCGCCCCCTGGCCACGCCGCTGGCGCCGGGGGAGCGGTTGAGGGCGACCCTGAAGAATGGGTGGGTTTTGGAAGGAGAGCAGAGCGTCGGCATGGCCTTGCGCGATGCGAGTGGAGTGGCGCAGATCCAATTCTCTTTCAACGGGGGCGATCCGGCCTACACCCTGCAGGATGCTGAAGGCAGCCGTTCCACAGGCATCGCCTGGACGGACCAACCGCAAACGGTCGAGATCGAGGTGGGTTCCGATCGCACGTACACCTTGCGGGTTGGGAGCGTAGCGATGGAGGGCGGCTTTGATGGCGCACTCTCGGAGCTTCGTTTCTGGAACTGGAGCGGTGGGCCGGGACCGAATTACGACTTCTTTTGCGACGATATCGAGATCTTCACGCTGGGCGCCGGTGTGACAAGCACAAGCGCCACCGTCACGATCGACCGCGCCTGGCCGGAGTTTCACGACGGCATTCCAATGAGTTGGTGGAACCGTTATGGGCTTGGGACGAACAGCACGGCGGATGCGGATCTGGACGATGACGGCGCGACGAACTGGGAGGAGTATATCGCCGACACGGACCCCACCGATGGCGACTCTTTCTTCCCCTCCCGTACGGTGGAGGCCGTTGGCGATCGGGAGATCTCGATCCGTGTCGGCCCGCCCACCAGCCCGGACCGGGTCTATGACTTGTGGCGCACGCACGACCTCGGTGGTGGTGCCTGGCTGCGGATGGGCCTCAACCAGCCCGGCCGTGCCGACGGCGGGCCGGTCTGGCTCAACGCGACCAACATGGGGGGCGCGGTTTTCTATCGGTCCGGCGTTTCGCTGCCGTGAAGAGGGCGGTGGGGTGGTGGAGCGCCCGATCCCCGAATGCCCCCGGCGGCGGAGCCGCTTTGGACTGCGGCGGCTTGACGCCGCTTTAGCCGAATGGCACTAACTTAAGGCCGATTGTGGATGACGCCTGTGCGGCTCACCGGGGACGGTTCGCCCTACCCATCAGACACTTGCGCAGAAAGGTAGGGCGAAGCGTCCCGCTGAGCCGCTGTCTTATTTTAGTGCCATTCCCGCTTTAGCCCGTTTGGCTTTAATTCCCAGCCTATTCGCCAAAATGTCTATTGAAAGCGGCGTCAAGCCGCCGCAGTCCGACAACCGCTGCGCGGTGAGGAGGAAATGGGGGGAATCTTCGCTTTCTTCGCCAATTCCGCTTGAGTGGGGTCCCCCGCGAAATGAGCCCGAACCCCTGAATGCAGGGTCTCCATGGAGGTCAACACCCCCGCGCTTTTCCTGTTTCCGCGCCTCCCCTGGCAAGCTATAGTGCGGCGGCATTGATGTGGAATGGGCAAGCAGGGGGACCGGTTCGGCCCTGCGCCGATGTGAAGGAGTTATGTCTTATGGCGGTGTATCAAATTGACGAGATTTTGAAGCTGTTACCTCACCGCTATCCCATGTTGCTGGTGGACCGCGTGTTGGAATGCGACGACCAGACCCGCATCACCGGGATCAAGAACCTGACCTTTAACGAGCAGGTCTTTCAGGGCCACTTTCCCGGCCGCCCCATTATGCCCGGAGTCCTGCAACTCGAGGCCCTCGCCCAGCTTGGGGGCATCCTGCTCAACAAGCTCGCCAAGAAAGAGGGGGCCATCGCCTACTTCATGGGGATCGACAACGCCCGTTTCCGGCGCATGCTCGTGCCGGGCGATCAACTGCACATGGAGGTGAACATCCTTCGTTCGCGGCCCCGTTTTGCTCGAGTCAAAGGAACGATCACGGTCGAAGGCACCCTGGCCTGTGAGGCCGAGCTGATGTTCGGATATGCCGATTAATTCAACGCACCCGCCCGCCACGATGTCTGATATTCACCCCACTGCTGTCGTCGACCCCGGCGCGGAGATTGGCGATGGTGTGCGGATTGGCCCGTATTGCATCGTGGGCGATGGCGTGCGGATCGGCTCGGGTTCCAGCCTGCACAGCCATGTGGTCATCGACGGCGACACCTGGCTTGGCGCCGATTGCGTCGTCTATCCGTTTGCATGCCTGGGGACACGAACGCAGGACAAGAAATATACCGGCGGGCAGCCCGGTGTGCGGATCGGAGAACGTGTGACCATACGGGAATATGCAACAGTAAATGCGGGCACGCAGGAAGGCTCCTACACGCGGGTCGGCTCGGACTGCCTGCTCATGGCCTACTCGCACGTCGCGCACAACTGCGAGGTAGGCGACCACGCCATGCTGGTCAACGCGGCGACATTGGCCGGCGAGGTGGTGGTCGAACCCTACGCGACGGTCGGCGCCCTGACCGGCGTGCATCAGTTCACCCGGATCGGGACCATGGCCTTTATCGGCGGCTGCTCCCGCGTGGTGCAGGACATTCCCCCCTACATGATCGCGGTCGGTAACCCGATCGAAGTCCGCGGCACGAACAGCGTCGGGCTCGAGCGCCGCGGGGTTTCGCCAGAGGCTCGCCGGGAATTACGGCAGGCTTACCGCCTCCTCTATCGCGGCAACCTCGGAACCTCCGCCGCCATCGAGAAGATGCGCGCGAAGAACCTCGTTTCACCAGAAGTTCAGCGGCTGATCCAGTTCGTCGAGTCTTCGGCGCGCGGGTTGGCCAAGTAATCATGATTTCCGCCCGACATAAGCGGCCCAGCCGGCTGCTTCGGCTTGCGCTTTGCGCGGGGCTGCTCCTTGCGGTCCACGCCCGGCCCGCCCCGGCCGCCTCGGAGCAGCGAGTAAACTTCAATTTCGATCAGGTCGATATCCGCCTGCTCATTCAGCAGGTCGGCGAGCTCTCGGGGCGGCGTTTCGTGGTCGACGAAACCGTCACCGGCCGCGTCACCGTGGTGACCCCCGAGCCGATCGCTTTGGATGAGGTCTACCCACTTTTCCTCTCCGTGCTGGAGGGGCGCGGCCTCAGCGTCATCGAACTCGATGGCCTGTTCCGGGTGGTCAGCCTGCCCGATAGCGCCTCCATCGCCGCTCCCTACATCGGCGTCGATGACCCGCTGCCGCCCGGCGGCGTTGTGACGAAAGTCCTCAAGCTGCACCACATCGGCGCGCTCGAACTCAAACGCTCACTGGAGCCCCTCGTGCGTGGTGCGCAGGAAGGTGCCCTCGTCGCGATTGGCGCCACGAACCATCTGCTCATCACCGACACGGTGCGGAACATCCAGCGTCTCGAAGCGATCATCCGGGAACTCGACCAGCCCGGCGCTTCCCGCCTGGTCGAGCATATCCGCTTGCAGCACGCCTCCGCGCGCGATGTCGCGGCACAGGTCACCGCGGTGCTGCTCGGCGCCGAATCCGCGGGCGGCCAATTTGCCCGCCAGATGCAGCAGGTCACCGGCGGCGGCGCCGGTCTCCCGGCCACCGCCAGCGTGGTGCCCGCCGAACACTCCAACAGCCTGCTCGCCGTCGGCACGCCCGTTCAGTTGCAGGAGGTGGTCCGCATCGTCCGCGAACTGGATATCGAGGCGCCCAGCGGAAAGGGACGGCTCAACGCGCTCTTCCTGAACTACCTCTCCGCCGAAGAAGCCGCCAACAACCTCAACGAGCTCCTCGCCCAGACCCTGGACGATCAACAGCGCCGCCGCATCTCCATCCAGCCCAGCGTTGCCAACAACGCCCTCCTCATCGACTCCACGCCCAGCGACTTCGATGTCGTTCGTTCCCTCGTAACCCAACTGGACCGAATCCCGCAGCAGGTCATGGTCGAAATCCTCATCGCCGAAGTCGCACTCGGCAGCGCCTTCGATCTCGGCGTCGAGCTCTCCACCATCGACAGTCCCCGGGATGGCACCACCACCGTCGTCGGGCGAAGCCGGCCCGACGAAACGGATGTCCTCCTCGACACGATCTCGCAGGGGCTCTTCCCCCAGGGCCTGGCCGTCGGCGTGGCGCGCGGCAGTTTCACCACTCCCGAAGGCCTGGTCGTACCGCGGATTCCCGTCTTGATCACCGCCCTGCAGGAGCAGCGCGATGTCCGCATCATCTCCAGCGTCCCGCTGATGGCCCAGAACAATCGCGAGGCCACCGTCAGCGTGGTCGAGAACATCCCGATTCTCCGCTCCACCATCGAAGGCGGCTCCGGCGTCACCCGCGACGTCATTCAGAACATCGACCGCATGGATGTCGGCGTGAAGCTGAAATTCACGCCGAGCGTTAACCCCGACAACGAAGTCACCATGACTCTCAACCCCAGCATCGAGGCCATTGTCGATCGCGGCAGCCCGAATCTGCCCTTCACGCCCACCATCGCCAAGCGGGAAGTCTCCACCACCGTCACCGTGCCCGACCAGGAGACCATCGTCATCAGCGGCCTCATCCGCGACGACGAGATTCTGGTCGAATCCAAGGTCCCGTTCATCGGCGATATCCCGCTCGTCGGCCGCCTCTTTCGCAAGGACTCGCGTCAGCGACAGCGCACCAACCTGCTGATTTTTGTGACCCCACACATCGTGACCGAGCGCGAGGCCGCCGACCGCATGCGCGAACGGCTCGAAACGCAATCGGCCCTGGCGCCGTCGGCCCGCCAGGTAGGGGTGGTCACGCCGGACGGGGAGTAGGGCACGTGCGGCTGGGCGAGTTGCTACTGGAGGCGGGCAAAATCAGCCCCGAAACCCTCGCCGATACTTTGGCGAAGCAGCCCGGTGCCGGGCGCCGCCTCGGCGAGTTGCTCATCGATGCCGGCCACATTTCCGAACTCGATCTGCTCGAAGCCCTCGCGCGCCAGTTCTCCTTCGACATGCTGGCGCGCGTGCCCGACGCCGAACTCGATCCCGAACTCGTGCGCGACCTGCCCGTCGAGTGGGCCCGCACTCACCACATGCTGCCCGTCCGCCACGAGGGCCGCGTGGCCGTGCTCATGGAGGACCCCACCCGCATCGACGCACTTGGCGACCTCTCGCTGCTCCTCGATTGCGAGCCCCTGCCGCTACTCGCGCCCGCCGCCGAAATCGCGCGCTGCATCGAGCAATGCTACTACCATCGCGGCGATAGCTCCAGCCGCTTCCTCGACACCATGACCGCCGACCCGGCGGCCGCCGCGCAAAGCGCCGCGCGCGCGGCGGGTAGCGACGACCTCCTGCGCGTCGCCGACCAGGCGCCCGTCACCCAGCTCGTCAATCTCGTGCTCCTCGAAGCCCTCAAGGCCCGCGCCTCCGACGTGCATGTCGAGCCATTCGAAAAACACCTGCGCATCCGCTTCCGTATCGATGGCCAGCTCTACGACCAGTCCTCCCCGCCCAAACATCTCGAAGCCGCCCTCGTTTCCCGCCTCAAAGTCATGGGCAAACTCGATATCGCCGAAAAGCGCCTGCCGCAGGACGGCATGGCCCGCGTCCGCGTCGGCGAGCGCGAGGTCGATATCCGCATCTCCACCATTCCCGTTGCCGAGGGCGAACGCGTTGTGCTGCGCCTGCTCAACCTAGACTCCGCCCAGATTCCCCTCGCCGACCTCGGTATGCCGGCCACCGTCCTCGAACCCATGCGCCGGCTGCTCAGCGAGCCGAACGGCATCATCCTGGTCACCGGCCCCACCGGCAGCGGAAAGACCACCACCCTCTACGCCGCGCTTCGCGAAGTCGATACCCTCCACAAGAACGTCCTCACCATCGAAGACCCCATCGAGTATCAGCTCCCCCGCATTGGCCAGATCCAGGTCAAACCCAAGATCGGCCTCACCTTCGCCAACGGCCTGCGCCATATCCTGCGGCAGGACCCCGACGTCATCCTCGTCGGCGAAGTGCGCGACCTCGAAACGGCCGAGATCATGGTTCGCTCCTCGCTCACCGGCCATCTCGTCTTCAGCACCCTGCACACCAACGACGCCGCTGGCGCCGTGCTGCGCCTCTGCGATATGGGCATCGAATCCTACCTGCTCGCCAGCGCCCTGCGCGCCGCCCTCGCGCAGCGCCTCGTGCGGCGCCTTTGCCCCCTCTGCCGCAGCCCCTACACCGCCAGCACCGAGGACCTGGCCCCGCTCGGCGCCGAGGCACGCCCGCTCGTCGGGCAGACCCTCCACGCCGCGAACGGGTGCGACGCCTGCCTCGGGGGTTACGCCGGTCGAATCGGCATCTACGAACTCCTGCTCGTCGACCCGGCCATGCGCGAACGTATCCGCCAGGGCGCAGGCCCCGAATCCCTCAAAGAGCAGGCCGTCGCCGCCGGCATGCCGACCCTCCTCCACGACGGCATCGAAAAAGTGCGCGCGGGCATCACCACGGTCGACGAAATCGCGCGCGCCCTCGGACACGCCGGATAGACCCCATCATGCGCCTCGCCACCCAAGCCCCGTGAAGACCTACGAATACAAAGGGTTCAACGAAACCGGCCGACTCGCGCGCGGTCTCGTCGAAGCTCTCGATATCAAGGAAGCCCGCGAAAAACTGTCGCACCGCGGTATCCTCGCCGAAACCGTTTCCCCCGCGGGCGCCCAGCGGGGTCGCTTCCGGCTGCGCGCCCGCTCCGCGTTCGACCTCGAAACCCGCGCCCTCGTCTACCGCGAACTCGCCGCCCTCCTCGCCGCCGGCCTGCCCCTCGCGCAATCGCTGCAGATTCTCATCGATACCCCTGAGCTGGGCGGCACTCGCCCGTTGCTCGCCTCCGTGCGCGACCGCATCCGCGATGGCGCCGCCATGGCCGATGCATTGGCCGCGGGCCAGGCGGGGGTCAGTCCTTTCGAAGACGCCGTAATTCGCGTCGGCGAGCGCGCCGGCACCCTGCAGGACGTGCTCGAACGGCTGGCCGCCTATCTCGACGAACAGCAGATGCTGCGCGACCGCATCGGCACCGCCCTCGTTTATCCCGCCCTCGTACTCGCCTTCGCGCTCGGGCTCGGCATTCTCATGATGGGCGTCATGGTCCCGCGCGTGGCCGGGATGTTGCAGGAGAGCGGCGTCGAACTGCCCGCTCTCACCCGCGGCGTGCTTGCCGTCTCCGGGTTCGTGCGCCGCGCCGGCCTGCCGCTCGCCGTGTCGGTCGGGCTCGGTTTCTGGCTCTGGCGCAAGCGCCGGGGCCAGGGCCCCGCGGTTCGCCAGCGTCTACAGCGCACCATGCAGGGCACCCCCTGGCTCGGTGCCGCCTACGCCGCGCTGCTCAACCTTCGCTTTGCCCGCACCCTCGCCCTGCTCCTGCGCGGCGGGGTGCCTCTGATCGAGGGCCTCACCCTCGCCGGCCGCGCCACAGGTAACGACCAGGTGGCGCGCGAAGTGGAGCGCGAGGCCGACGCCGTGCGCCAGGGCCGCGGCCTGGCCGACGCCCTGCGCACCGTGCCTGCCCTCAGCGGCGCCCTTCCGTCCTGGGTCGAGGCAGGCGAAGCCAGCGGAGCGCTGCCCGCCATGCTCGATGCCGCTGCCACCCGCTACCAGCAACAGTGGGACCGCATGCTCGCCCGTTTCCTCGCGCTCCTCGAACCCATGCTCATTCTCGTCCTGGGCGGCTTCGTTCTTGTTGTCGCCCTCGCGATCCTGCTCCCCATCCTTTCCCTGAACCGGGTGCTGTTCTGACTGATAGAGATCGGCGTGTACGAGTAGGTGTACGAGTACGGGGTCGAATCTCCTTAAACCCCGCCAGAGACAAAGGCGAATGCCCACCAACAATACCCCGCTGTTCCCGGAAGGCCCCGACATCCTTTCGTTTCGCCACGGACCGGATTGACGCGCAAAATATATAAACAAAAGGTTGCATTAAGTGCAACCTTTTGTTTATATAGCGGCCATGCAATCGGCAAAGTATCTCATCAGGGCGCTTCGGGAACTTGCCGATGAGGAGCGCTATCTCTTTACGCCATCGGACCTGTCAGCCTTGTTGCCGCCGACAGGGACATCGACCTTCAAGTCGTTATTGAGTCGGCTGGTTGCTCGTGGAGAGATGGTGCGGGTGTGCCGGGGGCTCTATCGTCCTGCCTGGCTCGATCCGGCCCCGGGACTAATCCTCTACCATGCCGCGGCACGTTTGCGCGCGGGCTGCTTTTCCTATCTAAGCCTGGAATCCATCCTTTCCGAGACAGGCGACATTTCTCAAATCCCTCTGCAACGCATTACCCTCATGACCAGCGGCCGAAGCGGCGAAATTTATTGCGGGAAATCGGGCGTGATTGAATTCACCCATACCCGGCAGCGCCCGGAGAAGGTCATGAAGCACCTGACGTATGATTCAAGACGCCGCCTGTGGTGTGCGGATCGCGAACAGGCGCTCCGGGATCTGCGCCGGACGGGCCGCAATCTGGACTTGATGCAGGAGAAGCAGAATGAATCTCTTTGATCGGTTGACCCGCGAAGCGCTGCGAAATGTACCCGACCTGGGCCTGCTTCAAACCGTGGTGGAAAAGGAGCTGCTTCACCATGATATCATCCGGGAGTTGAGCACCTTCGGTGTGTTGTCCCACCTCACCTTCATGGGCGGAACCTGCCTGCGAACCTGCTACGGTTCAAAGCGCTTGAGCGAGGATTTGGATTTTTATGGCGGGGCTGAATTCCGGCGCAAACAGCTCGATGGTCTTCCAGACCATCTGCAAAGCGTTCTGTGGGAGAAATACGGATTGGATGTCGAAGTCCGCGAGCCGAAGATCATCGCTGGCAAAGTGAACACGTGGAAGGTGTTGATCGTCACCCGCCCGGATCGGCCCGACCAGGCTGCCCAACGCATTCATCTCGATATCTGTGCGTTGCCCCCGCTGGACCGTCGGCCCATGGTGCTGCGCAACCCGTATGGTGTCGAGATGGGGACAACTGGTCTGATCGTGCAGGCGTCCAGCCGGGAAGAAATACTGGCGGATAAATTCGTGGCGTTGGCGCTGCGCAGGGGCCGACTGAAATACCGGGACCTATGGGATATCCAGTGGCTACTGCAAAGCACGGTGACGCTGCGTCATGAATGGGTCCTTGCAAAAGCAGAGCAGCATGGTCATTCCGCCAGAGCGTATGCCGAAAAGTTGGAAGGCAGGCTGGATGAGCTGGAGCACAACCCAAGTCGGCAAGCCGGTTTTGTTTCCGAACTAAAGCGTTTCCTGTCCGCCGATCAAATTCAGAACCGTATCGATCAACCTGACTATTGGCATTTTCTTCTCAACGCGCTCCGTGAACAGAGTGCTCCCTTGCTGGCGGAGTGATCCCCGGGATGAGCAAGATGTGATGCCAACCTGTTCTAATCGGCCTTCACCCGTTCGCAGAGCCGCCGCCACAGTGTACGGTCGCGGCGTGTTGGGAACGCGTCCGTATAATCCGCCAGACGCAGCGGGTCGAGTAGGGAGCGTCCGCCCACAAGGATCGTATTGTAGCCGCGCGGCGCCTCGATCTCCGCCACTCGCGGGAACGCCGCCGCGAAGGCTTCCCGGGCCGCCTCAAAGTGGCGCCGGTGCGGTCCGTCCGTAATCATATTTGCCACCAGCACGCCGTCCGGTCGCATCACCTCCCGCAACCGATCGAGGGTTCGTCCTTTCACCGCCTTCGGGCGCTCCACGTCTTCCGGTCCCGTCAGGTAGATATCGTCGATCACCACGTCATAAGCGCGATCGGAGCGCGCCACATGGTCGTAGGCATCCGCGATAAGAATCTCCACCTCCAAGTCGTCGAGT
>SLOV01000394.1 GCA_007132345.1 Kiritimatiellia bacterium | reverse complement strand
GGCCGGCGGCATAACCCCACCAACAACTTCTGGTCCGCCATCTCTGACGTCAATGCACCGCAAGCGCGCAGCCAGCACACCGCCGTCTGGACCGGCACCGAGATGATTATCTGGGGAGGTTCGTTCAGCGCGGTGGAACTACCGCTGAATACCGGTGCCCGCTACAATCCCGTCAGCAATTCGTGGACACCGATGAGCACGAACAACGCTCCATCGGGGCGGCGGGGCCATACGGCGATCTGGACAGGTAGCGAGATGATTGTGTGGGGCGGCGGACAGAGCACTTTCGAGCAATTCAACGATGGCGCCCGCTATAATCCTGCGACAGATACCTGGACACCTCTCCCTGCGGCGGGCAGCCCCGGCGCGCGATGGAATCACACCGCGGTCTGGACGGGAAACGAAATGCTGGTTTGGGGCGGGCTCAGCGGAGTCTCCGGCCTGAATACGGGGGGCCGCTACAATGCACTCAATAATACGTGGGCAAGTATTACAACGGCGAACACTCCGACATCCCGGCAGGGCCATACGGCCGTTTGGACAGGAAACGAGATGGTTATATGGGGCGGGATATCCGGAAGCTCTCCCCTGATTACCGGCGGACGGTACAATCCTGTTGCTAACACATGGGTGTCGGGGGGGACAACCACCGCGAATGCCCCCACGGAGCGCGAAAAGCATTTCGCTTTTTGGACGGGCTCTCGCATGATCGTATGGGGCGGCCGAACGGGCACCACGCATTTCAACACGGGCGGTGCCTATTCCCCCGTCGACAACACGTGGAGCCCCATCAGCCTTGAAGGCGCCCCGCAATTCTCCACTACTCACACTGCGGTCTGGACCGGTAACGAGATGCGCGTGTGGGGTGCACCTGGCGAAAGCCCGCGCCTCTGGACCTATCGCCCCGGCCGCGTGCTGTATCTGTTCCAAGGCCTGTAGCCGTTGCTCGACACGCAAGCTGTCGTGGAAAACTGCTTGTGAGGAGTCGACAAAGGGTTTCGACAAAGAGGGACGACAAAGGATTCTGCCATGGGCCAGGCGGTGCGCACGGGAGCTGGAAGCTCCCGCTACTTTCTGCCTGCGCACAAACGAAAGTGGCGGGAGCATCCTGCTCCCGCTCCGCTCTCCCTGCGCAAAATCCATAGTGGCGGGAGCATCCTGCTCCCGCTCCCCGGAGCGAACCCCCTACCCCGCCGCCGCGTCCCAGACCACTCGCCCCTCGAACAGGGTCCAGCGCGCCCGCCCCACCAGGGGCCAGCCCTCTAACGAGGTATTCCGCGAACGCGACGCGAAACGCGATGCCTCCACACGCCACTGGGTGGTTGTATCCAAAACGACCACATCGGCAATCGAGCCAACCGCCAGATTTGGCGCGGGCCGTCCCAGCACGCGCGCAGGCGCACAGGTCCAGCGCGAGACCCACTCCAACTCGGACATCAATCCGCTCCGCACGAGTTGCGTATAGGTGACGCCCACCGCCGTTTCCAGGCCCAGTACGCCGAAAGGCGCCTCCAGAAAACCGCGCTCCTTCGCCGCCGCCGTGTGCGGCGCATGATCGGTGGCCAGTACGTCGAGCACCCCTTCGACACAACCGCGGCGCAACGCATCGCGGTCCTGCACCGAGCGGAGCGGCGGATTCATCTTGAAGGCGTCGGGGCGGGCCACATCGATATCTTCATCGCACAAGGCCAGGTGGTGCGGCGAAACCTCCGCCGTCACCTGAACGCCGCGCGCACGGGCGGCGCGGATCAGGTCCGTGGCCGCCGCACTGGTGACGTGCTGCACATGCAGTCGGGAGCCGGTGCGCTCGGCAAGCCGCAGATCGCGCGCCACGACCCGCGCCTCGGCCTCGGTCGGAATGCCGGGCAATCCGAGATACCGCGAAACCGCGCCCTCGTGCATCACGCCCTTCTTCTCCATCTCCCGGTCCTGCGCGTGGTCCATGACGGGTAGCCCCAACGCCGCGGCCTGGCGCATCGCTTCTTCCATCACCGCGTCATCCTGCACGGTGCACCCGTCGTCGGTGAAGGCGACGGCACCTGCTTCGCGCAGTGCGGCCAGATCGGCGACCATCTTTCCCTCTCGGCCGAGCGTCAGGCAACCCGTCGTGAGCACCCGGCAGAGCCCCACTCGCGCTCCTTCGTCCAATACGCGACGAATCCACTCGGGCGTATCGAGCGCAGGCTGGGTGTTGGGCATCATGACGACGCTCGTGAAACCGCCGCGCGCGGCGGCTGCGCTGCCGGTGCGGATCGTTTCCTGCGCCTCGCCGCCGGGCTCGCGGAAATGTACGTGCACATCCCAGAACCCCGGCGCGACCAGGTGACCGCGCGCGTCGAGAATGCGGGCCCCTGCCGGCAAGGGTTCTGGCACATCGGTGATGCGTCCATCGAGCACAAAGAGATCACCCGGCTCGTCGATGCCGCGCGCGGGGTCAAGAATGCGGCCGCCCCGAATGAATAGCGAGTCGCTCATCGGTTCATCCTGTCGTGCCCCGTGCGATGTCGTCGGCGTCGCGCAAGGTCTTGGCCGCGTCGGCGAAGTCGCGATCCACGGGGTGTTCTTTGCGGCAGTGCGGGCATTGCAGGTAGTCGCCCGTGAACTCGGGCGGGATCTTCAGGCGCGCGCCGCAGAGGCAGGGGATGACAAAATAGCCGTTGAGCCGATGCAGAATCTCTTTCGAATCGCGCCACGCCTTCGTCGGGTCGCGTTCTTTCTCCTCGTGCGGAATCTGGCGGCCCTGTTCGAGGTCCGCTCGCAGGCTGCGGCTGCCGATGACGCCGCGGTTGCCGTTTAACTGGCGGAAGGAGCGTT
>SLOV01000028.1 GCA_007132345.1 Kiritimatiellia bacterium | reverse complement strand
TATCGACCTCTCTTTCAAATTCAGCCACTCCGAAAGCGACGGGCGCGCCAAGGTCCGGCGCGCCATCGAGTCGGGTATCGACACCGTTCTCGTCGTCGGTGGAGACGGCATGGTGAACACGATCGGCGGTGAATTGGTTGGCACGGACGTTGCGCTGGGTGTCGTGCCAACCGGCAGTGGGAACGGCTTCGCGCGCCATTTCGATATCCCGCTGCAACCCGATGATGCGGCGGAGGCCCTTGTGAAAGCCCGCCGACAGTCGATTGATGTCGGCATGGCGAATGGACGCTCCTTCTTTGTTACCTGCAGCATGGCGTGGGATGCAACGATCGTGCGGACCTTTGAAAAGTCGCCGGTGCGCGGTGTCTTTCCTTATGTTTTGGCGGGCGTCTATGAATTCATCGACTACCAGCCCCAGCCCTTCACCGTCATCCTGGACGGGGAACCGGAGCGGGTTTTCGAGGATCCGCTGGTCTTCACCGTGGCGAACCTCACGCAGTATGGGGGGGGGGCACAAATCGCACCCTCGGCCTGCCCCGACGACGGCTTTCTGGAATTGGTCTTCATCGCCCGGCGTCACGCCCCCGCCCTGCTCCCGATGTTGCCCCGGCTTTTTACGGGGACGTTCGATCGTACTCCCTACGTGAAAACCTTCCGGTTGAGCCGCATGAAGGTGCGGCGTCGGCAGCCGGCCCCGATTCAGATGGACGGCGAGCTGCTGGAGGCAGCAGCAGAGATTGAAATCGAGGTGCGGCCACGCGCCCTCTCGGTCCTCATTCCAGAAAGTGCCAGGGTGGATGCCGCATGACAGCTTGGAACGCATCCATGTCTGGACCTTTCTGGAAAAATGAGGCAGAATACGAGCCAGTATGGAGGGTGTCCTGGCGTCGTACGCTGGATGTCGAGGAGTCATGATCGAGCGAACTGCCGTGATTCGAAACAGCGCCGGCATTCATTGCCGGCCTTCTGCCGTGATTATCAAGGCGGTTCAGGCCTACGAGGGTTCCGCCATGGTCTACAGCGAGAGTGGAGAAGCCAAGCTCCACTCCATCATGGGCCTGCTTTCCCTCTGCCTGGAGCAGGGGAGCAAAGTGAAGATCGTCGTCGAAGGGCCGAACGAGGAATCGTTTGCCGAGGAGTTAGTGAAACTGTTCGAGACCGAATTCGATTTTCCGCCGCGTGAGGGTTGAGCGTTCCATGCACCGAAAGCTGCAATTGGGCCCCTGGGCGGTGGGCGAGCAGCCGCTGGTTGTGGGCACGATCTGTTCGCGCGACGGACTCATTCACGCTGCGGAAGCACCTGAGCGCGTTTGCCATCTCGTGGAAGTGCGTCTGGACCTGATCGGCGAGGATTTCCTGGGCTGGATGGGCTACTGCGAGGAGTTGCAGGGTGTCGACCTCCCCGTTCTTCTCACCCTGCGCCATCAAGACGAAGGGGGGCAATGGGCGGGTCCTTCTGCGCGGCGGTTGCAAATCATCGAGCGGGCGCTCCCGGCGATCTCTGCGTTCGATGTGGAGGTGCGTCAGCCGGATGTCGACGGGGCCGCGCGGATCGCGGTTGAAGCGGGCAAGTTGCTGGTGGGGTCGTACCACGACTTTGAGGGCACCCCCGCGGCCGATGTGCTGGCCGGTTGGGTGGAAGACGCCTGCGAGCTGGGCGTGGACATGGTGAAGATCGCCACATTTGTCCGCGAGCCTGATGACGAAGCGCGCCTGCATACGCTGCTCAGCGAAACGGCTGGGCGAGTTCCGCTTTGTGTGCTCGCTATGGGCTCCGATGCAAATGCCGCGCGCATCCGACTCGTGGAATCCGGCTCCTGCCTGACTTATGGCTATCTGGATCAACCGGTGGCCCCCGGCCAGGCGCATGCCCGCGACCTATGGGCCGCGCTAGGCGGGCAAAAATAACGCGCCGTCTTCCCCTCCGAGCCCCCTTCCGGAGCGGCTCGGCTTCCCGAGCCGGCCAGCCGCATCTGGCACCGCGCTGTTCGTCTTCTCCTTTAAGTCCCCTTCCGGAGCGGCTCGGCTTCCCTAGCCGGCCAGCCGGTCGCAATCGCCTCCCGCCGAGATGATATGGCGCCGTTCCCGTTTTCTCCACTTGTCCTCCCAGAGAGCGTAGTGTATCTTTAACTGAATCCCTCTTGTGGGGGCGCATGGTTTCGACGTGTAGGTTGAAGCTATGGTTGCGTGTCGAGGATCTCGGTTGGCCTCGTTAATCATCCGGGAAAACAAATAAACGCGAATACTGAATTCGCCCTCGCGGCTTAAACAACCGCGACGTCTCACCGTGGACGCCTGCTACGCGGCTGAGGCGACGACAGCAGGATAGTCCTCTCCTTGGGCTGCCGGGGGAGGGGGTGAATCTTTTTCGTGGCGGCTGGCCCGGTTCATGGCTTGTTCGTTGGCAGTGATCTGGGCGAGACTTAAAGACGAACTACACACGTAGGCGCCATGGTGACTCTTATGCGGACGGGGGTTCGATTCCCCCCGCCTCCACCACCCTTAATTGTTAGCAATTACGGGTTGTTTGATAAATGTTGCAGCGAATGTTGCAGCGTGTTTAAATGCGTCATGCGTACTGCTGGACGCGTGGGGAAGGATTCTAAGAATTGAAGGGCTTGGAATCGCTGCCGCCTTCGGGCTGCATCAGTTGGTAAATATGGCGCTGTAAACTGAAACCGGTCTCATTGCATCCCCGGCAAAATTCATCGAGCCACTGGCCGGCGAGGCGCTGATAGCTGTGCCGGTCGCGGCGAACATACCGGTTGGGGAGGGGGTGTGATGCAAAATCGGTTATGGTGTTCAGTGCAGTGTATGCATTGGCGCCCAGC
>SLOV01000106.1 GCA_007132345.1 Kiritimatiellia bacterium | reverse complement strand
ATAAACCGCGGGGCGGTGCAGGCGACGGGCCATTTCTGCAAGATCATGCATCGCGCGGCTCCAGGGATTTGCGGGGTCAGGGCAGATAGCGGACGCGATAGACGGCGGTGGACGCGGGTGGAGCGGGGTCAATCCATTCGGTCTGATCCACGGCGGCCGCGCCTGTCGCGGCATGCACCTCTGCCCAGCCGGCGCCGGGTGCAGGGGCGCGGTCTACACGATAAGCACGACCCGGTACGCTGGCCCAGCGGACCCGGATCTGATTGCCGGGCAGCCGTTCGGTTTCATGAATCACGAAGTCAAAGCGAGGATCGAGCCGGTCGAAGAGGCCGTCACCGTCGCGGTCCAGCAGGGCGGAGATGGGCATGGCAAGGAATTCGTGCGGATCGATGTTCGGCCCCGATCCTGCGGGCGCCTGCGCAACCAGCGCGCCACCATCCAGCGTGTTGTAGGCGGCGGAGGCGAGATAAACGACCGGCGGGATCTGCCCGAAGGTGGAGATAAAGTCGAAGTAGCCCTCCATCTGGCCGGAGTTTTCGGGGTGCTTCGTTGCGGCGGAGGCGCCGGAAACGTTGAACCATGCGATGTAGTCGCTCTGACTTTCGGCCGCGAGATAGGGCCGGTTGGAGGGCACAGCGATCTGACCGGCCTTGGCCCAGGGCGCAGGTGCGGTGGCCGACGGGAGCAGGGTGTCGGAAACGAAGACAAAGTGATCGTTGCGCGAGGTGTCGCCGGGATAGATGCCGGAAGACCATGTGGCGACGTAAAGCTGGTTGGTGCGGACGGCGGCATAGAGGGTCATGCCGGGACTGGCCAGCAGGTAGCCGGGATGGTCCGCGACGCCGTCCATGACGAAGGGCGGCGTGAAGGGAGTTATCTGGCAGGCGGCGGCGGAGATGGGCGACGCACCGACGGCGTTGGTCGCGATGACGGTGTAGCAATAGGAGACCCCGGTCTGGAGATTCGCGTCGTCGTAGGA
This sequence comes from Kiritimatiellia bacterium, assembly GCA_007132345.1. Taxonomy (GTDB): domain Bacteria; phylum Verrucomicrobiota; class Kiritimatiellia; order SLOV01; family SLOV01; genus SLOV01. Next base: position 10,219 of record SLOV01000106.1, on the reverse strand, counting down.
CAGGCCTGTGACCTGCGCGATGGGTGTGCCGTCGCGGCGGACGATGTAGCCGGTGGATTCGCAGGCGGCTTGCCAGGAGACGCGGAGGGCGTTGGTCTGAATGGCGATGGCAGAAACGCCACTGGGCATGGGAGGCGGCAGCGGCTGCGGGTTCGCGATGGAAGGGCGATATTGGGCGATGATCGGCAGGGTGTTTTGAATCGTCAGGGCGTTGTAAGCGGACTGGGGCGACGGAGGCGCTACGCCGGTGGGTGAGCCGAAGAAAGAGACGTTGGGATTCGAAAAGTGGCCGATGGTGAAGCCAGGGTCGTAGGCCATGACGGTCTTGTTCAGGAAGGTATCGTTGGTGAAGCGGTAGCCGTAGGAGTAGGTGTGGGCGCGGCAGGAGCTGGGGTTCTGCCGGTCATGGTCGCAGCCGAAGTTGTGACCGAACTCGTGCGCCAGTAAGTAGTGGGCCAGCAGGTCGCGCCTCACGACACTGAAGGCGCGGCCGGGGTCCGGGAAGTTGGGATTACAGAGAATCCATGCGAGCCCCCCGTACTGCCCGGTTTCGAGGACCAGCCCAACCAGGTCGGCGCCGTAGCGGTCGCGCAGGCAGTGCACCTCGTCGAGGTGACCGTCGCCCTGATCGGTGAGGCGGTTTAGTTCGACCACCATGTCGCCGGTTTCGGTGTAGGGCGTTTCGCCTGTGTAGACAAGGCGGTAGACCGCATCGATCTGGCTGTTGGCGAAAACGGTGTTCGCCTGGAGGATGGCGTTTTCGACGGCGGCCTGGACCTGGGCCGTGCCACCGGCGCCCATGCGGGCGGCGGTTGTGTAGACCACGGCAACGTCCACCGTGGTGACGCCAGAGGAAGAGATCGTGAAATCCGAGGCGGCCATCATGGAAAGCTCAGCGGACATGGGCCCCGGTGAAGGAAGTGCACCGCCGCATGGGGGCAGCACGGAGGGGTCGACGGGGGTGACAACAACGTCGTCGATGGAACCGGAAAGCTCATAAACACCTTCGCCCAGCAGGTGCATGGCACCCGCGACTGCGCCATCAACCACCGCGAGACTGAAGTTAATGTCGGGAGAGTCCCCAGCCCGGGCGGTAAGCCGGGCGCGTCCGGCCGTGGAACGCTCATGATCGGCGACGACAGCCGGAAGTTCACGATCCGGCGAAACGGCAATGCGGAGGGCGCGCCCGCGAAGACCAGGGGCGCGCGGGTCGAGCACCTTGTCGTGGAGGCGGCGGGGAGTGGGCGGGGAAGCGGGACGGGCATGAAGTGCGGCGACCGAGGGCGTGTCGTCGGAGATCAGGAGTGGGAGCGGTTCCCCGTTTGCAGGCAACACGAAATGCAGCAGCATGACCAGGGCGAGGGGAAACAAGGATCGATGCATGAATCGAGTATACAACGATTTCAGGATCGCGGGATAGGGCGAAGAGGCAGAATTCAGCAATTCTCAGTATGGCCCTTGCCGCCTGAAGGCGGGACTACAAACGGGCGAAAACCCCTCAGAAAGCCGTTCGTAGTACCGGCTTCAGCCGGAATGCCCAGAATCAATTGGGCGTGTAACGAATCGCAGATGCGCCCCTATCCGGCCGTGCGAAACCGGCTCGGGAACCGTCGGCGAACCAGGGGCGGTCGAGGGCCGAGCCGCTCTGGCCGATGGCTATAACTCGGCCTGCACTCGGTGGTGGATGGCCGCTTGAATCTCCTCGTCGGAACGAAGCATCTGCGATTAGAGGTGCATGTCGCCGGCTGCTTCTGGCTGATACAGGATTTCTTCAATCTTCACACGGCGCGTGCCGCCAGGAACGTTCCAGTCGATCGTGTCACCGACCGTATAGCCGAGCAGCCCGGTACCGATTGGAGAGAGGACCGACATTTTGCCCTGGTCGATATCGGCGTCGGTCGGAAAGACAAGCGTGACCTCCATGGTGCTGTCATCTTCGAGATCACGGAAGATAAGCCGCGTATTCATGGTCACCACGTTGGGAGGCACTTCATGCGATTCCACAACACGGGCATTTTGCAGCTCGGCTTCCATCGCTTTCAGGTCGCTTCGCTCTCGATAGTTGAAGGTCTCCGCCACGGCCAGCAGTTCGTTCAGCCGTTTCGCGTCGTTGGCGGTCACAAAGATCTGTCGCTTCGTCATGTTATGCTCCCTGAGAAGGTGTTGGCTTCTTCCCGGATTCGGCGGCGTCCTTCATGCGCCCCAGATAGTCCGGCAACTCAACCCCGGCCATGTTGGCAATCTCCTGCATGGGAGGCAAGGTGCGAATGAGGCTACTCATGAAGTTGGCGGTGGACGACTCACCGTTGGCGCCAGAGTCCCAGACGGTGACTTTGTCGATCTTGAGGTTCTTCACGGCTTCGACCTGCTGCTTCACGATCTCTTCGATTTTCTCGACCATGAGCAGGGTCGCGGCCGCCTTTGCATCGCCCTGACAGCTCTTTACAAGTTCGAGGTAGCCGGCGGCCTTGCTTTCGAGCACCTTGCGAATACCCTCCGACTCGGCTTCGTAACGGAGCAGTACGGCGTCGGCTTCGCCCTTCGCCACGCGCCGAATCCGTTCGGCCTCGGCGGCGGCGGCGATTTCGATCTTCTGGCGGTCGATCTCTTTCTGGGCAATCTCCTGGGCGCGCAGGCGCTCGGCTTCAGCGGCGTATTTGGATTTCTGGATTTCTTCGATCGCCTTCAGTTTGGCGACTTCACCCTCGCGCATGGAGTGGGCCTGCTTCACCGCAAGGCCGGCTTCGTATTCGGCGATGCTTGCTTTGGCCAGGTTCTCACCCTGCACGGCCTCGGCTTCCTGCTGCTGCAGATAGATGCGGCGGCTGGCCTCAGCGGCCTTGATGCCCTTGGCGGCTTCGGCCTCATTTTCGGCCACCTTGATCTCGCGCTCCCGATGCGCCGCAGCTTCGCCGACCGACGCCAGGGTCTCCTGCTGCTGCACGATAATGCGCTGATCGGCCATCGCGGTCTTCATGCCCTTTTCCGCCGCGGCCAGGCTTTCGGCCACCCGAATCTCTTTCTCCCGATTCGCTTCCGCCTGCCCGATGGCGCCGAATTTGTCCTGCTCAGCCACATCCACCATGGCGCGGTTGATCGCCTCCGAGGCCGCCTTCTTGCCGATGCTCAGGATGTAGTCGGATGCGTCGGTGATGTCGGTGATGTTCACGTTGATGAGCATCAACCCGATCTTATTGAGTTCGGGTCCGACGTTCTGGCGAATGGCCGTGAGGAAGCTCTCGCGATCCTGGTTGATCTGCTCGATCGTCAACGAAGCCACGGTGAGGCGGAGCTGACCAAAGATGATCTCGCGCGCCATGCCTTCAATATCCGGCGGGCGCAAGCCGAGGAGGCGCTCGGCAGCGTTCTGCATGACGGCGGGGTCCGTGCTGATACCCACGGTGAACGTGCTCGGCACGTTGATGCGGATGTTCTGCATGGAGAGCGCGTTCTGCAGAGGAATGTTGATCGTCATCGGGGTGAGGCTCAGGTAGGCGCAGTCCTGAATCAGGGGCCAGACCAGGGCGCCACCGCCGTGAATACAACGGGCCGTCTCGCCGCCGATTTTTCCGTAAATGACGAGGATGGAGTCCGAAGGGCATCGCTTGTAGCGCGTGGCCAGGAAACCCACGACAAGCACAAAGAGCCCCATGAGACCCAGCACAAGCATGATCCATGGATTGATGAGATTGAAATCGAACATCACGCTTTCTCCTTTTCGTTCTCCAACACGCGGCCCCGCGCTCAGCCGGACCCTTCCGAATCCCTCTTCACCACAAGCGTATTCGAGCCCCTGACAGCGACCACCTCCACACGCGCGCCGGTTTCGATCGGCTGGTCATCCTCGGCGATGGCATCGTGAATCTGCTGCTTTCCCGAAAAGATCACCTGCACCTCGCCGCTGCTGCTGGCGGGGATGGTGAGATAGACCGTGCCCTTCGCGCCGATCGCACGGTTCAGGTCTACGTTCCCGCTGTCCTGCAGGCGGTTCATCATCGTGAATAACCAGGCCATCGCCCACATGGCGGCCACGCCGGAAGCGAGGGCCGCGGCCAGGACCGCGCCGTGCCCCATTTCCGTCTCCAGCAGAAAAGCCCGCCCGCTCAGGCCGAAAATGAGGAGAAAGGCCATCACGCTCTGCAGGGAAAGTATGCGGAAATCGGAGTCCGTCTCCGCCCCGACTTCGTCCAGATCGGCGGCAAAGAACATCAGGACCACGCGAATGGCCAGCAGCAACCCGCCCACAATGGCACAGAGCGTGAACCCCCGCTCCAACGCCGCCGCATCCGAAAGAAAGGCGATCATGACAGCCTCAACTCCTGCAACCTCCTGAATAAGCCCCACTGGAGCCACCAGTATGTTGCGGGAAGAGGCGAAAAGTCAACGAGTTGCGAGGGCTAAAACGAGGAACGGCGGCCGGAAAAGGAGGGATCCGGCCGCCGCCCTGCGTTGTGCTGTCTTTGCGAGCCCGTAAAAGGAGGGGGGGAACGGGCTCGCTAGGGGGTTGGGGTATCAGAAAGTAGTTCGCTCTAGGGTCATTGTCTTTACGCTGTTGCTTCTGATCGATCAGACGCAACGCCATAGCGGAACGTTCAAACTTTTTTTCGAAGAACGAATCGGCCCGATTTTTCGGGCGAGAAGCGGCCCTTTGGGCCAGCTTGCCCGTCGATCACCCGAAAAAAAAGAGGACGTGCGCTGTTAGGAACGGCGTTCCGTTCGCGAATCCCCACGTCCAACACAGGAGGTTCGTCATGCAATTCATATCACATCAAAAGAAGCCTATTGGTAAGTCACACTCACGCGCATTGTGGGTTGCCCTTGCACTTGGAGTATGCGTCATGTCAGGCGGTCTAAAGGCCCATGGTCAGACGATTGTTGACATCGCAGCGGACAATCCAGATTTCAGTACTTTGGTGACCGCGCTTCAGGTAACTGGCTTGGATGCGGCGCTTCAGGAGGCAGGACCATTCACAGTCTTTGCTCCCAACAATGCTGCTTTCGACGCGCTGCCTCCAGGCGTTCTCGACGATCTTATCGCGGATCCAGAGGCCTTATCGCAAATACTGCTCTACCATGTGGCGCCTGGCGCCTTACTCAGCGATGATCTCGCGGCAGGGCCGCTCGTCACCCTACAAGGTGCAGCGGTCACCATTGGGTTCAACGGAGACGTCACAGTCGACAATGCCACCCTAATCGCCCCCAATATCGTAGCCGATAATGGAGTGATCCACGTCATCGACGAGGTGATCTTGCCCCCACCGAATATTGTCGAGATCGCCATCGCGAACCCCGACTTCAGCACGCTGGTGACGGCGGTGGTGGAAGCTGGCCTCGCGGCTGCCCTCCAGGAGCCCGGCCCCTTTACCGTCTTCGCTCCCACCGATGCCGCCTTCGCAGCGCTGCCGCCGGGTGTGCTCGACGATCTGCTGGCCAACCCGGACCAGCTTGCTCAGGTCCTGCTCTACCATGTTGTGCCCGGCCGCGTGCGCAGCACCGATCTCGTGGATGGGCCGATCGTCACCCTCCAGGGCGCGGCAGCAACGGTCTCCCTCGTCGATGGGGTTTCCATCGACGGCGCTTCCGTCATCGCTGCCGACATCGAAGCGAGCAACGGCATCATCCACGTCATCGATGAGGTGATCTTGCCCCCGCCGAACATCGTCGAGATCGCCATCGGCAACGCTGCGTTCAGCACGCTGGTGACGGCAGTTGTGGAGGCGGGCCTTGCTGCGGATCTTCAGGAGCCTGGCCCTTTCACCGTCTTTGCTCCCACCGATGCCGCGTTCGCAGCGTTGCCGCCGGGTGTGCTCGACGACCTGTTGGCTAACCCTGAGGAACTGGCGGAGGTGCTTCTGTACCATGTCGTTCCCGGCCGTGTGCGCAGCACGGACCTCGAGGACGGCAAAATCGTTACGCTGCAAGGGGCCGCGGCGAACATCTCGCTGGTGGACGGCGTCAGCATCGACGCGGCGTCCGTAATCGATGCGGACATCGAGGCCAGCAACGGTATCATTCACGTGATCGATGAGGTCATTCTGCCGCCCCCCAATATCGTTGAAATCGCGATTTCCAACCCCGATTTCAGCACGTTAGTCACGGCCGTGGTGGAAGCAGGTCTGGCTGAGGTTCTGCAAGGGCCCGGCCCGTTCACTGTCTTCGCTCCGACGGACGCAGCCTTCGCGGCCCTGCCGGCCGGGTTGCTTGACGAGCTCCTGGCGGATCCGGATCGGCTGCGCCACATTCTGCTCTACCATGTCGTGCATGGCCGAGTGCGCGCGGGTGATCTTTCCGACGGCTCCCTCACCACCATGCAGGGTGCCCCGGTGCAGATCGACACGAGCGGACCGTCCGTCAATCAATCGGGGATCACGGCCACGGACATCGAGGCGCGGAACGGCATCATTCATGTCATCGACGAGGTGCTGCTGCCCGCCGACGGGTTCGTGGCCAACGAGGTCTCCTTTAAGCGGATTGGGGACGAAGCGACCCTGGTATGGCCGGCCATGTATCTTGGCTTGTCGCCCATCCTCGAGTTCACCGATGACTTGTCATCGGGAGACTGGACGCCCGTGACGGCCGGCATTGTGACGGCCGACGACATTCAAAAGATTACGATTTCGTTGAACGCGGCCCTCGGCTTCTACCGGGTGGTTTACCAGTAGTTCACGCAGGACTTCTTTTGTAACGATCAGGAGCCGCGGCTGCGATGCGCCGCGGCTCCTTTCCTTTGCCGTTGAATCGCATCGTTGCTTTTTCGGGGCGGGGCGGCCATTCATAGTGGGCATGATGGAACGGCAGCCTATCAGGCCGGCGATTCGCCTGCTACACCTGGATGTACTCCGAGGGTTCGCGTTGTTCGGAATCCTGTTGGTGAATTTCGAGTGGTTCACCCGGTCCACCCAGGCGATGCTACTGGGGAGCGCGACCGACATGGGAGGGCTGGACGGGCTGGCGGCCCGATCGATTGTCTGGTTGGCGGAAAGCAAATTCTTTCCGCTCTTTTCGATGCTCTTCGGAATGGGGTTCGCGCTCATGATGGACCGGGCGCAGGCGGCGGGACGACCGTTTGTCGGCACCTACGTGCGGCGGCTGTTGGCTTTGGCCGTTTTCGGACTGTGCCATATCGCCTTCGTCTGGTCGGGCGACATTCTCTTCATGTACGCGTTGATTGCCTTCCTGATGCTGCTGTTCTTCCGCAAGACGCCAACCCGCAGGTTGTACAAGTGGGCGATTGCCTGCTGGCTGTTCCCACTGATCGTGACGGCAGGCTTTGCGGCCATGTCCTCCCTGCTTCCGGAGGATCACGAAGTGCGGCTGGAAACCGTTGAAGCCATGCAAGCAGGTTACGAAGCGCTGTTGGTGCGCATCGAATATGGCGAACGGATACATCAGCACGGCAGTTTCCCCGAAAATGTGGGTCAACGAATACGGGATTTCGCCGTGCTCTCTCGCGAACTCTCCTTCTTCTGGATTCCAATGGTGCTCGGCTATTTTCTATTCGGGCGCTGGCTGCTCGAATCCGGCATCATGATGAACCCGGAACAACATGCGGCACGCCTCAGGCGCTGGCAGGTGTGGGGTCTCGCGATCGGCCTACCGACAGCCCTTGTGGCAGACCCGCTGCTACGCGAAGCGCACCACATGCTCCCCGACGGACGCCTCGTGCTGGGCCTGATGCTATACCTGGGAGCCAGTATTGCACTCTCGCTGGCGTATCTGGCCATTGTGACACGCCACGCCGAGCGTCTCCGGTTCCTGGCCCCCGCGGGCCGCATGGCACTCACCCACTATCTCCTGCAATCCCTTTTCTGGATCACGATCTTTTACGGCTATGGCTTCGGCGCTTGGGGCCGGATTCCCCGCGCGATGCAGGTTCTGCTGACCCTCATCTTCTTTGCCGCGCAGGTCGGGCTCAGCCATGTATGGATGAAGCGCCATCGATATGGCCCGATGGAGTGGGTATGGCGAGCCATGACCCATTTGCGGTGGCCGGTATAGAGTTGAGGCCACATTGTAACAGGAGCACCAGCACGCCTTCGAGAAGGCGCGCAAGAAAGCGGGTTCCCACCTTCGCTCGCTACGGCGGGCAGGTAAGAACCCGCACCAAAATTTGGAGTGCGCTTTCTTGAAAGCGCTTTTTTCCGGGGGTTCTTGAACCCCCGGGGACTCAACGGATGACAGCCCCGTCCTTCACCACGGGCACGAAACATCCGCGGCGCATCCCCTCGCTGCCATTCGCGTGCATTCGATCATCGGTGGTTCCTCCCCCATAAAATCGCTGCTCGCTGAGGAGAAGTCGGTCGAGACCGCACCTCGCACCTTCACCCTGCAAAGACACGGACGTGGCGGGGACGGACATAAACCGTCTTTCCCACTTCGAGGTTCATCGTGGCGAAGCGCTCTTGCGATATCTCGGAGACCAGCCTCTGATCTGCCGACGTCTTCAACTCCACCCGCACCAGCGGCCCGGCGGAATGGACACGCGTCACTTGCGCTTCGAGCGCGGGCAGGCCATTCGTCTTCGTGTCGATGGTGACATCGTAGGGACGGATAAACACCCGCGCATCGCCTGCGATCTGTTGTCGGCTCTGCGGAAAAGGCAGTTCGAGGGAACTGAACTCGACCGTGCCCTGGTTGACCCGTCCGTGGAACGTGTTTACGTCGCCAAGGAAATGCATGACGAACTCGGTGGCGGGATGGTGGAAAACCTCGTCAGGCGTACCGATCTGCTCGATGCGGCCCTGGTTCAGCACGACAACGCGATCCGCCACCTCCAGCGCTTCGTCCTGATCGTGCGTCACGAATACGCTGGTGACATGAATCTCGTCATGCAGCCGCCGCAGCCACGCGCGCAGTTCTTTTCGTACCTTGGCATCGAGCGCCCCGAAGGGTTCGTCGAGCAGCAACACCTTCGGCTCTACGGCGAGGGCGCGCGCCAGGGCGACGCGCTGCCGCTGGCCGCCGGAGAGTTGATGGGGATAGCGGTTTGCGAATCCGTCGAGCTGAACCAGTTCGAGCAGTTGCAGCACCTTGGAACGAATCTCCTCTTTGCCCAGGCGGTACTTCCTCTTCTTGACTCGCAGTCCGAACGCGACGTTCTCGAACACGGTCATGTGGCGGAACAGGGCGTAATGCTGGAAGACAAACCCCACGCCACGCTTGCTGACATGACGCGCGGCAACGTCTTCCTCATGGAACAGAATGGTTCCGCTATGAGGGTCTGCCGTTTCAAGGCCGGCAATGATGCGCAGGAGCGTCGTCTTCCCCGAGCCGGAGGGGCCGAGCAGCGCCACGAGTTCGCCGGTGTTGACGGTGAGGTTGACGTTGTTCAGGGCGCGGTAGGCCCCGAAACTCTTGCTGATGTTCTGGACTTCAATGCTCATGAGAGGATTCCTTCTTCCGTTTCCCGCGCGGCCGCTGCGAGCGTGCGCGCATGGCGCCACTCCACCACCGATTTCACCACGAGGGTGATCAGTGCGAGGAAGGCCAGCAGCGAAGCGACCGCGAACGAGGCGGTAGTTTGATAGTCGTTGTAGAGGACTTCGATATGTAGCGGCATGGTGTTGGTGCGCCCGCGAATGTGGCCAGACACCACCGACACGGCGCCAAACTCGCCCATGGCGCGGGCGTTGGTGAGAATGACGCCGTAGATCAGGCCCCACTTGATGTTGGGCAGCGTGACGCGCCAGAACGTCTGCCAACCGCTCGCCCCGAGCGTGAGTGCGGACAATTCTTCTTCCACGCCCTGCGCCTGCATCAGCGGGATGAGTTCGCGGGCCACAAACGGAAAGGTGACAAACAGGGTCGCCAGCACAATGCCCGGCGTCGCGAAGATGATGCGGATGTTGTTTTCGATCAGCCAGGGCCCCAACAGACCGCGCGCGCCGAAGAGAATGATGAAGATCAGGCCGGCGATGACGGGAGAGATGGAGAACGGCATATCCACCATAGTGATGAGGACGCTCTTGCCGCGGAACTCGAACTTGGAAATGGCCCAGGCCGCGGCCACGCCGAACGCTGTATTCAGGGGCACGACGATGGCGGCGGTCAGGAGCGTGAGACGGATGGCGGAACGGGAGTCGGTCGTCGTGAACGAGGCCGCATAGACGTTCCAGCCTTCGCGCAGGGCGTAGACGAAAATGAGGACCAACGGTAACAGGAGGAACAGGCCCACGAACGCAAGGGCGATGCCGATCAGGATTCGCCGGACCAGCACCGT
>SLOV01000140.1 GCA_007132345.1 Kiritimatiellia bacterium | reverse complement strand
TGATTCGGTCTGGGGTGGAGGGGCGCCTGCCCGCCTCTGGGGCGAGCTATGCGAGACCGTCAGCGCGTAGTCCGGGCGCTTCGCGGGTTCGGGGGCGTTGACGGCGTCGCATAGCTCCGCCCTCCACCGCGCGGGGGATGGGTCTGGGATGGTGGGGGCGGGTTATACCCCATAACAACGCACTCCGGAACGCCGTACGCTCCACATTCAGAAAGCACGGACTCCCCGCCAGAGTGTTGAGAGAGAGGAGGGGCCTCCGCGCTCGGACCGAACCAAGGGAGAATACTCCCACAACGCAGGAAGAAGGAGACGGAAATGAAGACAGGCGCCTATGCAGTGTATGTTGCGGCTATCGCCGCTCTGTTCGCCACGGGCACGCTGACGCGTGCCTCAGAAGATGACGCGAGGATCGTGACCTCCTTTGAGGAGTCGTTTGTGTACCGGACGCACTTGACGGACGATTCCATCAAGACCAGGGCCAGCGACGGCGTGGTGACCCTCACCGGCAGCGTCGCGGATGATGCTCACCGGAAACTCGCCTTGGATGCCGCGGAAAGTTTGCCGGGTGTGGTACGCGTGGACAACCAACTGCAAACCGTCGGCGAGATCGAGATGGAAAAGAGCGATACGTGGATCGCGCGAAAGGTGAAGTGGGCCTTGTTGTTCCATCGGAACGTGAATGGCAGGGGCACGACCGTGACCGTGGAGAACGGCATCGTCACCTTGACCGGTGAAGCCGACAGCGAGGCGCAGAGAGCGCTCACCACCGAATACGCGCAGGACATCAAGGGCGTGACGGAGGTCATCAACGAGATGACCGTGGCGGCGGCTGCCGTGGCGCCGGAACGCACCGAGACGGAGAAGGTGGACGACGCATCGGTGACGGCGCAGGTCAAGGCGGTTCTGGATACCCATGCATCGACGCATTCCGCGGACGTTGCGGTGTCGGCGCGTGATGGGCATGTCACCGTGACCGGGATCGCGGAGAATACGGCGGAGCGGGCCCTGGTCACCAAGCTGATTTCCGGCGTGCATGGCGTCGAGGGCGTGGATAACGAAATGACCCTTGCAACGGTCGCCAGCGAGTAGACAGTCAGCCGTTTTGTTGCTCCTGGTTGTTCACGCAACCGGGAGCTTTCATAGCAAGAGCAGGGTGAGGAGAGACAACCAATGAGTGGAAGAACCGAGATCGTCAGGGGGCGGGTTAAAGAAGCTGTCGGCGCGCTGATCGGAAACGAACGGCTTCGCGCGAGCGGCAAGTCGGAGCAGAAGCGGGGCGAGGCACGCCGCGCTGCAGGTAAAGCCGCCAGGGAGCTCGCGGCGCAGTTGAGTGAGAAGGTGTAGCAGGAAGTTGGGGCGATGGAGTCAAGGCGCAGCCCGGCTCGGATCGTCAAACAAACAAGAGAATGGGTAACCCTATGGACAAGGACACCGCGGTTGCTGCCATCTACACCACTCATGGAAGGACCGAATTGGCTATGAAAGCACTTCGGCGGTCAGGCTTTTGTATGGAAGTCCTCTCGGTTGCAGGACGTCCGCAGTCTCTCGACCTTCGGCGGGTGACGCCCAGCGCGCTCGATGTCCCCATCGCAAAGGAACGCAAGCAAGTTGTCTACTGGGGCGGGCTGTGGGGTCACTTTCTCGATAGCGCCTTCTTTTGGTTTCCCGACCTGGGGCCAGTCATGGTAGCCGGGCCGGTAGTGCCGCGCATTGTTGAGGCCTTGGACGGCGCGATCGAGCGCTTTGGCCTCAGTGCGCTGGCGACGGGCTTCTGCAGCATGGGGTTTTCCAGGAGCAGCATATTGCAATACGAGTCCGCGCTGAAGGCCGACAAGTTCGTGGTGGTGGCCCAAGGCTACCCGCTCATTGCCGCGCGCGCCAGAGAACTCATCAACGGCACACAACCAGAGATGCTGGAAGTGCATACATTCGGCAACCGTGGAGGAGCATGAACATGATATCTTATAAAATAAAAATATGGGGGACAGTCACCCTGTTGGGCCTGGCGATTCTGTTGCTCTTGTTGAGCGCCGGGTCCATTCAGACAAAGGTTCTCATTGTGGCCATTACCCTGTTGCTTGGCGTCGGCGCCGGGGTGGTCCTTGCATTTGCCTTTTCCGGCAAGCAGGACACCAACAGTCCGTAGCCTGTTGCATCTGGCATGGAAGGTCACACTGCTGCGTGCCATGTGGACCCATCTGCTAAGACAGAAGAGAAGAAGCGCCGCACCGGCGCGCAACCGGAAGGCCGAAACGCCGCTTCGCGCTGAGATGTTCAGCGAAGACCAGTTGCGACGGCACGCGGTGGCCGTGGCTGGAAGCCATGTGCTGGATCCGAAACCGGGCCCAAACCGGCTGCTTCTGCGTCTGTCCGACAACGAACAAACGTTGATCCACACCTACGACCTGGTGACCGGTACGGAGGCGGAAGGCCGGCACGTCAGCCCGGCCGCCGAATGGCTTCTGGATAACTTCTACCTGGTCGAGGAGCAAATCCGCCTGACGCGGCTGCACCTCCCGCGCACCTACAGCCGCGAGTTGCCCCGTCTTGCCACCGGTGGGAGCGCGGGTTTTCCACGTGTCTACGACATCGCCCTGGAGTTGATTGCTCACGCAGACGGGCGCGTCGACGCGCAGAATGTGACCCATTTTATTGCCGCCTATCAGACCGTGAGCCCGCTGACGATCGGCGAGTTATGGGCGGTTCCTATCATGTTGCGCCTGGGGTTGATTGAGAACCTGCGGCGGGTCGCCTTGCAGATTGCCCACCGCCGCCACGACCTCATTCTTGCAGCATACTGGGCCGACCGTCTCCTGGCCGCCGCGGACCGGGAACCGGCTCATGTGCTGCGTGTGCTGGCGGAGATGGCCGAATCGGAGCCGCCGTTCAGCAGCGCCTTTGTCGAGGAGTTTTGCGGGACGTTACAGGGACATAGCCCGGCATTGGCCACCGTCGAGAGCTGGGTGCAACATCGACTCGACGAACAGGGACTTACGCGTGAGCGGTTGCAGCGGGCGGATGCCCAGGCGCAGGCGGCCGACCAGGTATCGATCGGCAACAGCATTGCCAGTCTGCGCTTCCTGACGGCGACCAACTGGCGGAACTTCGTCGAGTCGATGAGTCTCGTTGAGCAGGTGCTGCGCACCGATCCTGCCGGCGTGTATGAGGGCATGGACTTCACCACACGCGATCGATACCGCCATTGCGTGGAGCGCTTGTCGCGCACATCGGGTTGTGCCGAGGAGGATGTGGCCCGTGCCGCCCTTCAGCTCGCGGGGGAATCCTGCCGACGGGATGGGGCCGGCGCGCGCGATGCCCATGTGGGGTTCTATCTCATCGGCGACGGCCGACCCCGGCTGGAAGAGGCGGTGCAGGTGCACAGGTGGCTCACCCGGTGGTTCAGAAGGGGCGCGCGCCACTGGTCCCTCGGGGTCTACCTGTGTGCCGTGGCGGCCATCACCGCGGCTGCGGTCTGCGTGGCCGCCCGGCCCATTCGTCTCCTGGGCTGGTATGGCGCAGGGGCCTGGTTGCTTCTGGCTCTCACCCTCGTCGCCGCGTCCCAGGCGGCGGTCGCAGTGGTGAACCGGCTGGTCAACCTTTGCCTCCGCCCGCGCGCCTTGCCGCGTCTGGATTTCTCGCGGGGAATTCCGGACTCCGACCGAACCATGGTCGTTATTCCGACGCTCCTGACGAGTCCACAGGCCGTAGCCGATCTGCTGGAACGTCTGGAGATCCGCTACCTGGGGAATCGCGATCCGAATCTCTGGTTTGCGCTCCTGACCGACTTCCGCGATGCACCGGAACCGACGCAACCCGACGACGCGGATCTGCTGCAGCTTGTGATCGAAGGCGTGCACGCGTTGAATCAACGGTATGGCGGCGAAGACACCGGCATGTTCTGTCTGTTCCACAGACCGCGTACCTGGAATCCGCACGAACATCTCTGGATGGGGTGGGAGCGCAAGCGGGGAAAACTCGATCAGTTCAACGCGCTGCTGCGCGGCGAGGCCCCCGAAACGTTCACGGAGCGGATCGGCGATCCCGCCGTGCTGCCCACGATTCGGTATGTGTTGACGCTGGACACGGACACCGATCTGCCGCGTGATGCCGCCCGGCAATTGATCGGCACGATGGCCCATCCGTTGAACCGGCCCCGGGTGGACCCCGCCACGGGTCGCGTGGTGGAAGGCTATGCGATCCTTCAGCCCCGCACCCCCATCAGTCTCCCGGCGGCCAACCGCTCCCGCTTCGCGCAACTCAGCGCCGGCGAAGTCGGTATCGACCCGTATACCCGCGAGGTGTCCGACCTGTACCAGGACCTGTTTGCCGAGGGCTCGTACGTCGGCAAAGGCATCTATGACGTGGATGCCTTCCGGCAGGCCACCGGCGGGCGCTTCCCGGAAAACCTGATCTTGAGTCACGATCTGATTGAGAGCGGGTTTGCCCGCTCCGCACTGGTCACGGATGTGGAGCTGCAGGAAGACCACCCGGCAAGCTTTGCCGCCGACATGGGGCGTCGCCATCGCTGGATCCGGGGCGACTGGCAGATCGCGGGTTGGCTGCTGACCCGGGCGCCCGGGCCGGTCGGCCGGCGTCAGCCCAATCCGTTGACGGCCGTCGCCCGATGGAAGATTCTCGACAATCTGCGCCGCAGCCTGGTTCCTCCCTCGCTCTTTCTCCTGCTGCTCGGCGGTTGGGCGCTGACGCCGGCCGCGACGGGGTTCTGGACGCTCTTCGTGATCGTCCTGCTGCTTCTTCCGGTGGGCGTCAGCTCGTTGCTGGAGTGGGTGCGCAAACCCCGCGGGCGGGCGTGGAGGGTGCATCGGGGCATCACCCTCAAGTCGGCAGGAAAGCAGTTGGCGGAGGTCGGCCTTGCCCTGTGCACGTTGCCCTACCGCGCGGTCGTTCATATGGACGCGATCCTGGTGTCCGCCGGGCGCATGCTCTTCACGCGGCG
Source organism: Kiritimatiellia bacterium (assembly GCA_007132345.1). Classification (GTDB taxonomy): domain Bacteria; phylum Verrucomicrobiota; class Kiritimatiellia; order SLOV01; family SLOV01; genus SLOV01. The sequence goes on along the minus strand of SLOV01000140.1, from coordinate 6,244 downwards.
CGGGCTGCTTCTCTGGCACGCGCCACGGTATGCCCGGTCCAGCAACCGCGTCCGCTTCTTCGACTTTCTGCGGGAGATGTGGGTGGCCCCCCTGTTCGGGGTCCTCGGCTTCGGCGGGCTGGCGCTGGCGAATCCGGCCGAACTCGCGATCAGCGGGCCGCTGTTGCTGCTGTGGATCGCCGCCCCCGGCGTCGGCTGGTGGATCAGCCGACCGCTGGTGACGCCCGTGCCGCGGTTGTCCTCGGGCCAACGGGAGTTTCTCCACGGGCTGTCGCGTCGGACGTGGCGCTACTTCGAAGACTGGGTGAATGAAACGGAGCAATGGCTGCCGCCGGACAATGTCCAGGAAGGGCCGCCGCCCGTCGTCGCATCGCGCACCTCCCCGACCAACATCGGCATGGCCCTGCTCTCCAACCTGGCGGCCGCCGATTTCGGGTACCTCTGTGCCGGGCAACTCCTCGACCGCACGGAGCAGACGCTCGGCGCGACGGAGGGCCTCGAACGGTATCGGGGTCATCTCTACAACTGGTACGACACCCGCACGCGGGACCCGCTGCGACCGCTCTATGTTTCGAGCGTCGATAGCGGCAACCTGGTCGGGGCCCTGGTCACCCTGCGAGCCGGCCTGCTGGAAATGAAACGCCACCCCATCGTTTCCCCGCGTCTGGCCGACGGGCTTCTGGATACCCTGGCCCCGCTGCCGCCCCGGCTGACCGCCGGGCTACGCGAGAGGTTACAATCACCGCCACCGCCGCCCCTGTCGGCATGGCTGGCGTGGCTCGATGCCCTCTGCGGTGAAGCGAACGCGCTGCCTGTGGGAGCCGATGAAGAGCAGGAGGGCTGGAGGCGGGCCCTGATCAATCAATGTCGTGCCGCGCGCGACGACCTGCGATGGCTGGCTCCCGATCCGCGTGGGTTCGACCTTGTGCCCAGTCTCCACGAACTGGCCGCCGCGGGTCCCGAGGGACACCGCGCCGCCGAGCGCTTGCGGCGCATCGACGACCTGGCGCACCGCTGCGCCGAACAGGCGAGAATGGACTTCACGTTTCTCTACGATGCCGAGCGCGACCTGTTGTCGGTGGGTTACAACGTGAACGAACGCCGCCACGATCCTGCCTTCTACGACATGCTCGCCTCGGAAGCGCGGCTGGTCAGCTTCATCCTCATCGCCGAGGATCGCGTGCCGCAGGACCACTGGTTTTCGCTCGGCCGACAACTCACCACGCAAGGCGGCGCCATGGCCTTGCTGTCATGGAGCGGCTCCATGTTCGAGTACCTGATGCCGCTGCTGGTCATGCCGACCTTCGAACGTACGCTGCTCGATCAGACCTACCGGGCGGTGGTGGCCCGCCAGATCGAGTACGGGCGTGAGCGCCGTGTGCCCTGGGGGATCTCCGAATCGTGTTACCACGCCACCGATCTTCACGGCGCGTACCAATACAGTGCTTTCGGCGTGCCGGGGCTGGGACTGAAACGTGGGCTGGCCGACGATCTGGTCATTGCGCCGTACGCATCGGCGCTTGCCTTGATGGTGATGCCGCGGGAGGCCTGTCGGAACCTGGAAGCCCTGGCGGATGAGGGGTACCTGGGTGTCTATGGAATGTATGAGGCGATTGACTTCACCCCCGCGCGCGTACCCCGCGGCAAGCGTGGCGTTCCAGTGCGCAGCTTTATGGCGCATCACCAGGGAATGAGCCTGCTGGCGTTGGCCCACCTGCTGCTGGATCGACCGATGCAACGGCGCTTTCTCTCCGTTCCGGTCTTCAAGGCGGCGGAACGGCTGCTGCAGGAACGCATACCCAAGGCCGCCTCTCCGCTGCATCCGCACGCGGCGGAAGTGAGCGCCGCGCGGCGACCCCCCGAAGCCGAGGCCGCCAGCCTGCGCGTGTTCTCGACGCCCAACACGCCAACGCCCCATGTGCATCTGCTCTCCAACGGCCGGTACCACGTCATGGTGACCAACGCGGGCGGCGGCTACAGCCGGTGGAAGGACCTGGAGGTCACGCGCTGGCGCGAGGATGGCACATGCGATGGATGGGGCATGTTCTGCTATCTGCGCGACCTTGCCAAGCCGACGGTCTGGTCGGCGGCGTACCAGCCGACGCGGCATGCGTCGAGCTACTGTGAGGCGATCTTCGTGCAGGGCCGCGCCGAATACCGGCGCCGTGACGACGACGTGGAAGCCCACACGGAGATCGCGGTCTCGCCCGAAGACGACGTGGAGGTCCGCCGCGTTACCCTTCTGAACCTGGCGCCCCGGGCACGCACCATCGAACTTACGAGTTATGCGGAGGTGGTCCTGGCGCCGATGCATGCGGATCTTGCGCACCCGTCCTTCAGCAACCTCTTTGTGCAGACCGAGATTCTCCCAGGGGCGCAAGCCATCCTCTGCACGCGCCGGGCGCGCGCACCCGGAGAGAAGACGCCCTGGATGTTCCACCTCGTGACGGCGCAGGGCACGCCCGCGGGCGAGACGTCCTTCGAAACGGACCGTGCCCGCTTCATCGGCCGATGTCGATCCGCGGCCGATCCCGCCGCCTTCGACGGCAACGGCCCGCTCTCCGGAACGGCCGGCGCCGTGCTCGATCCCGTGGTTGCGATCCGCTGCGCCGTGGCGATTGAATCCGATACGTCCGCGAACTGGCATATCGTGTCCGGCGTGGCCGCCACGCGCGAAGAGGCGCTGGCCCTGGTGGACAAGTACCGCGACCCCAGCTTCGCGGCGCGTGCCTTCGATATGGCCTGGTCGCACAGCCAACTCATCCTGGGTCAGTTGCAGGTGACCGAAGCCGACGCCCAGGTGTTCATGGAGTTGGCCGGCTCGATCATCTTCGCCGGCCCGCGGCTGCGCGCGGGGCCGGGAATCCTGAGCCGGAACCAGCTCGGACAATCCGGCCTCTGGCCCTTTGGCATTTCCGGCGACCTGCCGATCGTCCTGCTGCGTATCGCCGACATCCACCGGATCGAACGGGTGCGGGAGGTTCTCAAGGCGCACGCCTACTGGCGCGGCAAGGGACTGAAGGCGGACCTGGTGATCCTGAACGAGGACTTCTCCGGATATCGACAGGTGCTGCAAGAAGAGATTCTGCGCCATATCGCCGCCGGCCCGGAATCTTTTCGGTTGAATCAGCCCGGCGGCATCTTCCTGCGGCTCAGCGACCAGTTATCCGAAGAAGAGAGAGTTCTGCTGCAAACCGTCGCGCGCGTCATCCTGACCGACAGCGCCGAGACCCTCGCTGAGCAGGTCGATCGGGCGGTGCCCGCGGAGCGGAAGGTTCCGCGGCTCACGCCCGCGCGCCTGCCGACGTCCGAGGCGCCCTCCGCGCCGCCCGCGCGCGAGCGCGTCTTCTGGAACGGATGGGGCGGGTTCACGCCCGACGGGCGGGAGTATGTCATCTCCCTGGCGCCGGGCGCGCCCACGCCCGCCCCGTGGTCCAACGTCCTCGCCAACGCCCAGATCGGCACGGTGATCACGGAAAGCGGCGGGGCATACACCTGGGTCGAGAACGCCCATGAATTCCGGCTCACCCCCTGGCACAACGATCCCGTCTGCGATCCCAGCGGCGAAGCGTTCTACATTCGCGACGAGGAAACCGGTCAGTTCTGGTCACCCACGCCGTTGCCCGCCCGCGGGAGCGGCACCTATGTCTGTCGCCACGGATTCGGCTACAGCGTTTTCGAATATACGCAGAGTGGGATCGTTTCGGAGCTGTGGGCCTATGTGGCCCTCGATGCGCCCGTGAAAGTGGTCACGGTCAAGGTGTGCAACCGCTCGGGCCGGGCCCGACGCCTTTCGGTGACCGGCTATTGGGAGTGGGTGCTGGGCCAGTGGCGCCACGCCAACCGCATGCATGTGGTCACGGCCATCGACCCCGCCACGGGCGCGCTGTTCGCCCGCAACGCGTATAACCGCGAGTTCGCCGAGAAGATGGTTTTCGTCCATGTGAGCGACCCGGGACGAACCGTCACCGGCAATCGCGCCGAGTTCTTCGGCAGGAACGGAACCCTGGCCCGCCCGGGCGTCATGCGGCAAACGCGTTTGTCCGGCCAGACGGGCGCGGGCCTTGACCCCTGCGCCGCGATGCAATCGAGCTTTGATCTGGCCGACGGAGAAGAACGGGAGTTGGTCTTCGTGCTGGGCGCCGCGGATAACGAAGAAGCGGCCCGCCGCTGGATCCGGCAGTTCGGCGGTACCGCCAGCGCCCGCCTCACCCTCGAGAGTGTCTGGGAATTCTGGAAGCGAAACCTGGGCGTCGTGTACGTCGAAACGCCCGACGCGTCGGTGAACCTGCTGGTCAACGGATGGTTGGAGTACCAGGCGTGGACCAGCCGATATTGGGGGCGGAGCGGATTTTACCAGTCGGGCGGCGCGTATGGGTTCCGCGATCAGATCCAGGATACCACCGCGCTGCTGCACGCCGCGCCGTACCTGGCCCGGGAGCACCTGCTGCGCTGCGCCGGCCGCCAGTTCCTGGAAGGCGACGTTCAACACTGGTGGCACCCGCCAACCGGACGGGGCGTGCGCACCCACTGCTCCGACGACTTTCTCTGGCTCCCTTATGCGATCTGCCGGTATGTCGCGGGAACCGGCGACACCGGGGTGCTCGATGAGCGCGTTCCGTACCTCGAAGGACGAGCCGTGGATCCCGACGAAGAATCCTACTATGACCTGCCGCAGCGCTCCGCGGAGTCCGACACACTCTATGAACATGGCGTGCGCGCCATCGAAAACGGCCTGCGCTTCGGCGAACACGGGCTGCCCCTGATGGGGAGCGGCGACTGGAACGACGGCATGAACCTGGTCGGCGCGGATGGCCGGGGCGAGAGCGTCTGGCTCGCCTTCTTCCTGTACCAGGTGTTGCAAGGATTTGCGGCGCTGGCCCGCGGCCGGGGCGACGAAACACGGGCCGCGAACTGGGTGCAACAAGCCTCACACCTGCAGCAAAACATCGAGCAGCATGCGTGGGATGGCGCCTGGTACCGACGCGCATACTTCGACGACGGCACGCCGCTGGGTTCGGCCGAGAACGAGGAGTGTCAGATCGACTCCATCGCCCAGAGCTGGGCGGTGCTTTCAGGCGCGGCGGCACCCGAGCGGGCGCGGCAGGCCATGGGTGCCGTGGACCGCCGCCTGGTCCGTCCCGAGCAACGACTCATTCAACTCTTCGATCCGCCGTTCGAGCATTCCGCGATGGAACCCGGTTACATCAAGGGCTATCCGCCCGGTGTGCGCGAGAACGGCGGCCAGTACACCCACGGCGCGATCTGGGCGGTCATGGCGTTCGCGGAGCTGGGCGACACCGAGCGCGCGTGGGACCTCTTCGCCCTGCTCAACCCCATTCGTCACGCCGCCAATCCGGCGGATGCCCTCCGCTATGCCGTCGAGCCGTATGTCGTCGCCGCCGACGTGTATGGCGCCGGGTCATTGTCCGGGCGCGGGGGCTGGACCTGGTACACGGGCGCCGCCGGGTGGATGTACCGGTTACTGGTCGAATCCCTGCTGGGGGTACGGCTCGAGGGCGGCCTGTTGCGGGTGACGCCGCGTCTGCCGCGTGCCTGGCCGTCGCTACGCCTCCACTACCGGCACCGGGACACCTTCTACCACATCCAGGTGCAACGGATGGCGGAAGGAGAGGGGCCGGCGTTTCACATGACCGTGGACGGGCAGGAGCGGCCGGACGGAACCATTGCCTTGATCGACGATCACCAGGAGCACACGGTCGACATTCACGTGCGCTGATGCCGTTGTGCCATGAAACCCAGTATTTATGGTGGCCCATGGCTGCCGGACGCCTCGCCACCGTGCCCGCATATCGCCAGCAAGATGGCATCCTACACCCCGAGATCGTCCAAGGGGCTGGGGACGCCTTGTCCGCCCTGCTGCAGGACATGCGTATAGATCATGGTTGTTTCGAGGTCATTGTGGCCGAGAAGCTGTTGAATGGTTCGGATGTCTGTGCCTCTCTGCAGGAGGTGGGTGGCAAACGAATGGCGGAACGTGTGAGCGCTGACGCGCTTCACGATTCCCGCCTTGCGCACAGCCACCTTGATGCCCTTGTTCACAACACTCGGATCGACGTGGTGACGCCTTGTCTTCCCGCCGCGGGGGTCCACCGAGACGTCCCGCGCCGGAAAAACGTACTGCCATCCCCACTCCTTCGCTGCTCCCGGAAACTTGCGATCCAACGCATACGGCAAGTACACTTCGCCGTGTCCCGCGGCAAGATCCTGCTTGTACAGGAAG
>SLOV01000167.1 GCA_007132345.1 Kiritimatiellia bacterium | reverse complement strand
GGAAAGCATCTGGGCCCGCCGCCGCGGCCTGCTGGCCGCAGGCATCGTGATGACGGCCCCCGGCGTTCCCATGATCTTTCAAGGGCAGGAAATGCACGAGACGCAGGCTTTCCACGACGACACACCCCTGCGCTGGAGCCGGACGAATTCGCACGCTGGCATCGTGCGCGCCTACACCGATCTGATCCACGCTCGCCGTAATCTGCGAGGCGTCACACCTGGGCTGAGAGGCAACGGAGTAAACGTGAACCACGTGAACAATAACCAGAAGGTGATCTCCTACGTGCGCTGGGACGCAGGCGGGCAGACAGACGACGTCATGGTGGTCGTGAACTTTTCCAGCAGCACACTCACCAACTACGTCGTTCCGTTTCCTTCCACGGGAATCTGGTATCGCCACTTCAATAGCGACGACTCCGACTACCAACCCGACTTTGGCGACGTTGGGCCCGCCTCGTTGCTCGTAGAGGGGCCGACGGCACCCGTGAGCATGGCGATGTACAGCCTGCAAATCTTCTCCAAGGCGGCCCCCGGCAATATCGACGACTTGGACACCGACGGGGACGGCATTCCCGATTGGTGGGAAATTGAATTCTTCGGCGGCCCCACCAGCGCGAACGCCCAATCGCCGGCAGCGAACCAGGTCAATACCTTGCTTGAGGCCTATATCGCAGGACTCAATCCGCACGACCCGGAGGCGATGCTGCGTTTCAATGCCGCCACTATGGAACCAGGCGGCGTCGAATTGCGGTGGCCTTCCGTTTCCGGTCGCGTTTACCGTCTCGACCGCGCGCCGCTGTCGCATGAGTCGGACGGAGAATTTGAATCGCTCCAGGAGGAACTTCTGGCCACCCCTCCCGAGAACGTCTACCTGGACGAATCGCTGGGTGGCGATGACATCTATTTCTACCGCCTTGGGACAACACTGGTGGCTGAGTAGAAAACCGCTTGCCAGCGCGGTGGTTGCCATCGAGATAATAGGCGGCGTCATGCAGGATTTTCTCGAAGTCACGGAGGTGGTCTGGCACAGCCCCGGCATCTTTGAGCTGCGCGCCCGCCGGAACGGCCTTGCCTTTGTCCCTGGCGACTGTCTTGCTTTGTTCGGGGAAGACGGTGCGGCTTCGCGTCCCTACAGCATTGCGTCCGGCCAGCAGGAAGAAGAAATCCGGTTCCTCATCCGGCGCATGCCCGGCGGAGAGGTGAGCGGTTTCCTGGCAGAACGAAAACCCGGCGACCGGGTCAAGTGCAGTCCGCCCTTCGGCTGGTTCCGGCCCGGCCCGCGCAAGGACGGTGCACCCTTCGTATTCGTGGCGACAGGAACGGGCATCGCGCCCTTTCTTGCGCATCTCCGAAGCCATCCGGACGCACCGCCGCTGAAATGCCTCTACGGTGTGCGTCACCTCGCCGACGCAGTGGAACGCGACTGGCTGCGCGGTGTCTGCGATCTGCGCCTGGCCGTCTCTCGCGAAACGGTAGAGGGCGCTGCGCATGGGCGGGTCACCGACCTGCTCGACGACCTGCCCATTGCCCCTGGCATGCATTTCTATCTCTGCGGCCTCGACGCCATGATCGACGACGTCAGCCAGTGGCTGGAGGCGCGTGGTGTTCCCGTGCCCCACATTCATCGCGAGTGTTTCTTTAACGCAGCATGAGGAGAGACTTTAGCAGGGCAGCAAAGACTCAACTGACCTGGGCAGAGCTTGAGGTCCGCCGAGCATGCGGGGGATGCCCTTCCCGGACCATCTGGATTTCCTCGCCGGGTTCGAGCGGGAAGTCGAATACCTTGCTCAACTCCATGGCAAGGCCCGGGAAGCTCGGACTCTTCAAGGTGTCAGTCTTCGTATAGGTTCCTGCCAGCCGGTACGTTTCTCCATCCAGCAGCAGCACCTCCACAAGCCACGGGTAAGGCGTCACCAGCCAGACCTCCTTCACTCCGCTGACCGCATAGAGGCGAAGCTTCAGCGTGCGGTCATAAAGCGCGGTCGATTCTGAAAGAATCTCTACCACCAGGGTGGGTGGGCCTTCGATGTGAGTTCGCTTAATTTGATCGGGGTAGCACACAACGAGAAGGTCGGGCTGGACGATATCCTCCTGGGAAAGCCTAACGTCCACGGGGGCCATGATGGCTTTGCAGGGGCTTTCCGAGAGATGATCGCGAAGCGCGGCAAAGATTTCGCCCGCGATCATCTGATGCCGGGGTTGCGGTGCCGGGCTCATGGCAAATACCTCGCCGCCGACAATCTCCCACCGCTGGCCCTCCGGCCAGGACCGGTAGTCATCCCAGTCGTATCGCTTCTTTGCTGCTGATGAACCGCTCATGGTGTTGGACTTCCATAGGCTCTCAGAAAAGGTGACCCTATGCCTCTTGAGTCTGCGTAGAGGGTACAGGATTGGCGTTGTGCGGGCAATGTGTAAAGATACGTGAAGTTGTTGACGATGCAGATCGATCCAGCAGGTCGCATCTGCGATCATCGCGGCTACCTGGATGGTGATGAACGAGAGGCTGCCTGGGCGGCGTCCATGGCATCGAGTTCTGCTTCCGAGAAGGGACAAGTGCTGTCGCGCATCATCTGTTCCACATAGTCCAAAACTTTCGCCCCGGTCATTGCAGGCTTGTCCCACTGAGCGCGCCGCACGACGGAAGAAAACGGCTCCCGCGGTTCAATGCGAGCGGCAGCGAGACGCTCATATGCGTCGAGTTCGAGAGATATCGTCTTTGTTGGCATGCATGTTCCATGCATGAACAGCCTAATGTAGTCAAGCAACCACCGGCGCTTTCGCGTGAGTTTATGCGTTTGCGGAACCGGAAACCCAAGTCGCAGAAGTCAATGCCAGTGAGGTCGACATCGATGGG
>SLOV01000071.1 GCA_007132345.1 Kiritimatiellia bacterium | reverse complement strand
GCCCCCATCGCTCCGCCACCGCCGCCCGTCTTTTCCTCGCCACGGCCCAGGCCCGCCGCACCGGTCCATGACGCCATGGAGTTGCGCATCGGCGCCTACTGGTTTGTGCGCCTCGGCATCGTGATTCTTCTGACCGGCCTCGTCTTCCTGGCGCACTACGCCTACACCCAATTCCTCTTCCAACTCGGCCCCGCCTTCCGTGTCGCTTGCTTTTATGCGCTCTCCGGGGCCATCACGGCGACAGGGTTGCGCCTGGAGCGGAAAGGGGAGGACTTACAAAACTACGGGCGCGTGCTGGCGGGCGGTGGCTTGGCCGCGCTCTACTACACCACCTACGCGGCGCACTACGTGTCGGCCTTCCAGATCATTGAGAGTCCAATCGTTGCCGCGGGACTGCTCATGCTGTGTGCCGGAGGGATTGCCCTGCTCGCGGAGCGGCGTGCCTCGGAAACGATGGCCGTCTTCGGGCTGTTCCTGGCCTTCTACACCTCCGCGCTGAGCCGAATGGCGGGCTTCACCCTTTTCTCCAACCTCGTGCTTGCCCTGGTCGGCATGTTCCTGCTGCTACGACACGGTTGGCTTCGGCTCGCCTTCGTCTGCCTGTTCGGCGCCTTCGGCGTCTTCGGTTTCTGGCGTTTTGTCGTGCTGGATGCGCCCTTCTTCACGACCGAGACCCGCTGGGCCATACACGCCCTCTTCCTCGCACTTTACTGGGCCATCTTCACCGCTGGCGCCTGGTGGACGGATGCCGAACGGCTGAACGAGCGGGTTCGACTTGCCTTCACCACCTTGACGAACGGCCTGGCCTACACCTTTCTCGCCTTGACCCTCGCGCTCGTTGGAACCTACGCGATTTCCACCCTGAGCCTGATTGCGGCAGGCCTGCTCGCCGCGCTTGGCCTGGCCGCCTCACGGAGAAGTGATGCCGCCCTGCTCACCACCGCCTATTCGGCCCAGGCACTGCTGCTGCTGACCGTCGGCCTTGTCACCCGTTTCTCCGGCACCACGCTCGCCCTGCTGCTTGGCTTGCAGTCAGCGTTTCTGCTCCTGGCCTGGTCCGCGTTTCCGCGCAGAGAGTTTCGCGTTGCGGCCCTGCTCTCCGCCGTGCTCAGCCTCATCATCACCCTGCCGGCCCTGGAAGCCGGTCAGGACCGTGGCGTGAGTGCGGGGCTGGCGCTCCTCTATCTCGGTATGGCCGCGGCCGCCGAACGCTGGGCAAGCCGCGTGGGCGAGCGCCGTGGTTGGATGGATGGGACCGTCTACGCAGGTGGCGCGGCGCTCGTGATGTTATTGCTCCCGCACGGATGGGTGCCACCCAATTGGCAGCCTGCGCTATATGGGGCCGCAGCCGTGGCGCTGACCTTCTCGTACCCCCTGAGTGGCGCCCGGAGCTGGGTCCTGGCCGGGCAACTCCTCCTGGCGGCTTGTTTCCTGGGGTTCTTCCATTTCTCGATGGATCCGGATGCGAACCCCTGGATACTGGCTGCGTCCCCGGTCTTCCTGAGTATCGTCGGGCTGGGCTTGTCGCATCTCTTGCCGCCGAACTCCTGGCTGCGCGGCTGGAGCGCAGGCTGCCGTCTCGCTGCCGGATTCCTCTTCGCGCTCTGGGTGGAGCGATTCGTCCCCGAACGTTGGGTCTTCCTTACCCTCGCCGCGAGCGCCTGGGGTCTCGCCCAGGTCGGTGGCGGTGGCATGGTGCGTGGCGGGCTCGTGCTGCTGCTCGATCTGGTGGGGGTATGGGCGGCGCTCCGTGGTCTCTTCGCTTCCGGCGCTGGCTCTCCCGCCGATCTTCTGGCCTGGTTCCTTGTGCTCTCGCAGGCCGCCGTCTTTCGCCATTTCCCCGAATCGGAAGACAACCGGCTGGCCCGCCTGGCGCTGACTTATGCGGGTCTAGCGGGCATCTGGCTGCATGCCTCCCGCTGGGCCGATGTCTCCGCGATCGCCCCGCCGCTGACCGCGGTCTGGTCGCTGTTGGTCCTTGCCTACCTGGGGGCAGGCTTTCTCCTGCGCACCCGCGCATACCGTCAGGCAGGCCTGATCATCCTCGCGCTCTCGCTGGGGCGGCTCGTCGTGGTCGACCTCTGGCAGCATGGCACCCTGGTCCGAATCGTCAGCGTGATGGTGACGGGCCTGGTGCTCCTCCTGCTGGGCTACCTTTACAACCGCCACCAGGACGCCCTGCGCAAGTGGATGTGAACGAAAGAAAAAGCGCCGCGACCCGCCGATTTCTCTTTCCCTGCTCTGGCCCGACACTATTCTCTGCGCCCTTCGATCGGAAATTCCCCGCCTCATAGAGTAATGTAACGCCATGAAACGAAATGTGATGATTCAGGACGGACTCGCCTGGGTGCTCGGCGCCTTCCTCTTTCCCGGTACGCTGGCGCTCCTGCTGGCCTTGCTGGGTTGGGGTCTGCTCGCCGGGCTGGCCGGTGCCCTCGCCGTGGTTGGCCTGCTCTTCATGCTCTACTTCTTCCGCGACCCGGAACGGGCCGCGCCCGAAGACCCCGCCCTCATCGTCTCCGGTGCGGATGGCGTCGTGCGCGCCGTCGAGGAGGTGGAAGAGAAGAACTTCCTCAAGACCGATACCCTGCGCGTCAGTATCTTTCTCAACCCCTTCAATGTGCACGTCAACCGTGCCCCCATCGCCGGGACAGTCGCGGCCCTCGCCTACACCCCGGGCGCGCACCTCCTGACGATTCGCAACGCCGCATCTGAACATAATGAGCACAGCTCTATTCTAATTGAAGGGGAACAGACCCGCTGTCTCGTCAAGCAGATCGTCGGGCCGGTGGTGCGCCGGGTCGTATATTGGTTGCATGATGGACAGGTATTGACGAAGGGCGAGCGAATTGGGATGATGAAATTTGGTTCTCGCATGGACATCTATCTG
>SLOV01000381.1 GCA_007132345.1 Kiritimatiellia bacterium | reverse complement strand
TCGCCGTGGGACCGGATGGGATGCCCGTGGTCGCCTGGGAGCAGGTGGTTTCTACAACGCCTCCCTCTCGCAAGATCTTCCTGGCAAGATTCAACGGGGTCAACTGGGTCGGTCTTGGCGGATCGGCGGCTACCGGTATTCCGGGCAGTATTCGGTCCGCCGAGCCGAAGGTCGCAATCGATGGGGTGGGGCGAATTATAGTGGCTTGGCAGGAACTTGATACGCTTCGTATCCGCGTGCGTCGATGGACCGGAACCACCTGGGAGTCATTGGGCGAGGCAGGTTATTCGGGTGCCATTTCGGAAGCACGGCGTGCTGACCTTGCGATCGGGCCTGACAACGTACCTTATCTGGCGTGGCAGCAGGTTCGAGACCCTCGTCCGGGTGGCGGCGACTTTACGCAAGTGTACGTCGCCCGCTGGACGGGCTCCGCCTGGGTTGGCTTTGGGGGATCGACCACGTATCCGGGGATCTCTGCGTCTACGGGCCCAACCATGACGCCGATCCGCCCGACGATTGACGTTCGGTCCGCCACGGATGTGGTTGTGTCCTGGCAGCGCACCACGGCCACGGACAACGCCATCCTGATGCGGCGCTGGAATGGTTCGAGCTGGGTCGGTATCGATGGCTCGCATCTGCTCACCGGCATCGATAGCCGCGGCGGCCTTTCGCAGGCGCCGGTCGTGGCCATCGACGGAATTGGCGTGCCGTTCGTGACCTACCAGAACAATGCAGATGGCCTGGAGGAGGTCCTGACCTACTCGCTGGTGCTCGACCGTGACCCACCCATCTTCGATGGCCTCGCCAGTGCCGTCGGTACCACGGCAAGCAGCGTGGAACTCGCCTGGCAGCCCGCCATCGACGTTTCGCTGCCGATCACCTACTTGATTTATCGCAGCCCCATTTCGTTTGGTTGCGGAGAGACCCCGAATTGCAATGTGGCGCAGACGTTCGGCAACCAGATCGCCACCACGACCAACACCAGCTTCACCGTCACAGGTCTCACGGGCGGCCGCGCCTACTGCTTCGCTGTGCGCGCCCGCGATGCCACCGGGCTGGTCGACGACAACACCGTGATCCGCACCGCCAGCCCGATCATCGGCACCGGTGATCTCGATGGCGACTGCCTCGACAACCTCATCGAGATCGCGATCGGCACCGACATCTGCATTCGCGACACCGACGAGGACGGCATGTGGGACGGATGGGAATACACCTATTCCGTCTACAACCCGGCGCACACGAATGTGTTGGCGATGGACCCGCTCGACAACGGCATCAACAACCTGCGCACGTTGATCCCCAACGATGGCGACCCCATGCAGCACCCGGACGCCGACCTCGATGGCGATGGTGCCACGAACTTCGAAGAGTTCATGTGGTGGCTCACCAATACGCACGCCGTGGTCGGCTGCGAGTCCGACCCGAGCTTCCGGATCGGCCCCGATCCGACCAACCCGGATACGGACGGCGACGGGATTCCCGACGGCTGGGAGATGTTTTACGGGCTGGACCCGACCGACCCCTCCGACGCGCTGGAAGACCCGGACGACGACGGCCTGACCAACCTTGAAGAGTATTTGTTCGGTGGCGATCCCTTCAACCCGGACACAGACGGTGACGGCGTGCTGGATGGCGACGAAGTGGCGCAAGGAACGCTGGTGAATGCGGCCGACAGCGATGGCGACGGGCTCGACGACGGTGACGACCCGGACCCGACCAACTGGGACACGAGCGGCAACCTGCTCTCCGACGGCGATATGGTGCAGCTTGGGCATGACCCGGCCGACACGACCGTGGTCGCCTACAACATCCTGCTGCACGAAACCTTCGAGACCGATTCGCTGACCGTGGACGATTGGACCAGCAGCTCGGCGAACCCGGCGACGCCGACGAACCTCTGGCACCTCTCGACGGCCGACCCGGATCCGAACACGACCGGCATCTCCTTCCCGTACGAGCGCACGACGCCACGCGCTTACCGGGTGGCGAACGATCCGACCTCCAGCGACCCGGAGGCCACGTACGATGTTGGGAACCAGGGCATCAACAATCACCTGATCAGCCCGGTGATCGACGCGACCGGCACGGAGAACCTCTGGCTGCGCTGGAACGAATGGTATGACACGCAGCCGACCTTCGACCAGGTACGCGTCTTCGCCCGCAAGGTGGGCGATGTGGCCTGGACCCCGGTGAGCACGGCGCGCTCCGGCAGCAGTGGTGGCTGGACGAACCGCGTGGTGGACCTTTCGCAGTTCGCTGGAGAGGAGGTCCAGGTGCGCTTCCTCTTCTCGGCCAATGCCGTCCTCAACCGGTTCCGCGGCTGGTACGTGGATGATGTGGTGGTCTACGAGGCGGCCTCGATCTCAGGCTGGGTGCGCGACGAGCGTGGACGCCCGGTGGTCGGCGCCGACGTGCGCGCGCTCGGTCAGGGCGGCATCACGAATCGTGTCGACAATCACATGAAGGTGCGGCCGGGCAAGCGGTTCGGCTCTGCGCTGACCGCAGCAGATGGCTCTTACCATATTGGCAACCTGCCGCTCGGGTCTTATGTCGTAAAAGCCAATGACCCCAGTCTGCGGGCGGAGTTCTGGAACGGCCCCTTGACGACCGGAACCTACGATTTCGGAAATCACCTCAATCCTGGCGTTTACCGTCGGGAGGACGTCACCAATTTCATGGAACTCACGGCCCCCGGGCAGGAGGGGATCGCGGAGTTTGAACTCGGCCCGGGCATGGGGCGTGGCTCATTGGGCGTCGCCTCCGAAACCGGCGACCCGGTTCTGCTGAACTTCATTCCCGTCATGGTCTGGAACGGCAGCACGAACGAGCCGGCGATGGTGCCGTACACCAGCGATCGGCCGCTGGAAGCCAACCGGCCGGACTGGCTCACCAACGCCGTGGCTCCGAACCTCATGGAGGATCTGGCGCCCGGCATCTACGTGCCCTCGCTGCAGGACGCGAGTTGGACCTCGCCGTTGCCGCAGGTCGAGGTGCGCGAGGGCGAGACCACGCTCATCAAGATTTCCACCAACCAGCCGACGGGGCGCCTCACGGTACGTGCCGCGGATGGCGGTCGTTACCCGATCTGGGTCAACAACCAGAATACCGGAGAGATGACACCCGCGAACCTCACGGTGCGCGCCGGCCGCCATCTCGTCACTCTGCGCCCGCCCGCCGGACCGAAGTGGCCGCCGCAGAAAGTCGTCGATGTGCCGGTCGCCGGTCGCGGGACGGCGAACTTCTCGACCACGGATCTCACCGGGCCCACCGGGAATCTCCAAATCGAGACGACCGACTTCTTCGGTACGGTCGTGACGGGCGCGCAGATCTATGTCGATGGCCGGTTGATTGGCAGCGACGACGTGGCGCCTGGCGCCAATTTCGAAACCACGGCAACCGTGCTTGGCTTGCAGCCCGGCCTGCATAATGTGGCCGTGCGGAAGGACGGCTATCGCGAAGTACCGGTGCGCGCCATTCAGATCGGCGCGGGCGCTACGGTGCCGATCAGCTTCCAGCTCTTCGAGGCCGACCGCGATTACGACCGCGTCGGCGACGCCACGGAAATTGCAGGCTATACCAACATCTTCCTCTTCCATCGCGATGACGATCCGGACGGAGACGGCCTCACCAACCTGGAGGAATTCGAAATCTTCCGCGAGTTCGGGGTCCGGCTCGATATCTTCGATCCCGATACGGACGGCGACGGGCTCAGCGATGGCGACGAACTCGCCATCGACGGGGAGCCGCGCTACTTCGCACTCTCGCGGCTGCATGCGCCCGCTTCCGAGGGCGGCTCGACCGTGCGCTCGCTCTTTGCCGGGAAGTTCCTGGATGGCATCAACTACTTCCAGAACACCGGCCTGACGGCCTCCATTCGCGGCGACCTCTTCCAGGCCACCAATATCGTCTTCGATGTCCCCGTTCCGCCCGCCGTGCAACCGGTGGTCATGGTGCATCAAGGCATTCCAACCGTCACGGATAGCCGGCGTCGCTTGAACTCCTCGCACCCTGCGGGCGTGGCCATCTATGCGGACACGCGCCCGGATGTCGTCGACACAGACGGCGACGGCATGTGGGATGGCTGGGAACAGCAGTTCTCCGTCACGAACGCGATCTCGCCGCTGGTCGATCCGACAAACGCCGTGCCGATCCAGACCTTCCTCCATCCGTTGGAAGCCCGATGGGCCGACGCAGATCCGGACGGCGACGGGCTCACGAATCTCAAGGAATTCCTTGGCCGCGACGGCATCGCCAACACGAACGATTGGCTGAACCCGGCCTATGCCGATACCGACGGCGACGGCATGGACGACGGCTGGGAGATCCTCTATGGCCTCGACCCGCGCGATCCCTCGGATGCCATGATGGATATCGATGGCGACGGGCTGACGAACCTGGAAGAATACTTCTTCGGCTCGAACCCGCTGCTCATGGATACCGACGGCGACTTCCTGCCCGACGGCGCGGAAATGCTCTTCGAGTCCGACCCGAACAACATCGATACGGACGGCGACGGATTGATCGACGGCCGCGAGGTGTGGGACCGCAATATGGACGGCATCTTCGACGGCGGCTTCTTCAACAACGACGAATCGAACTGGGTGCTGTTCGACTATGATGGCGACGGACTGCTCAACGGCCCGGCCGACTGGGACTCGGACGGCGACGGCATGCCCGACGGCTTCGAAGTGCTCGACATGTTCGGTAATCCGCGTGTCTTCCTCGATCCGAACTGCCGTCTCGACCCGCTGAACCACCTCGATGCAGACCTCGACTGCGACGGCGACGGACTCACGAACCTCGAAGAGTACCTCGTCATGGATGCGCTCTTCGGCAATCACCCCAGCCTCTACAGTCCGGCCTTTGCCGACATCGTCTGGGACAAGCCCACCGATCCGTTCAATCCCGACACGGACGGCGACGGCATGCCCGACGGGTGGGAAGTGCTGCACGGCCTGCATCCCACCGACCCGGTGGTCAGTGCGGACGGGACCGTGACGGAGCGCTATCGCGCGCTGAGCACCATTGGAGACCCGGACGGGGACGGGCTCTGGAACCTGCGCGAGTTTAATGTCCGTTTCACAATCGATCCGGACACGCACCCGTATGACCCGTTTGGTCCGAGCACCGATCCGTGGAATCCCGATACGGACGAAGACGGGCTGGGCGATGGCGAAGAGGATCGCATCTTCCGCACGAACCCGCTGCTGCAGGACACCGATGGCGACGGGCTGATGGACGGCAGTGGCGTGGAAGGGTTCTTTGGCGAAGTCGAGACCGAGATTCGCGCCGACCCCGCCGTACAGGACAGCTTTGAGCATTTCGACCAGGCCACGAACGACATCTGGATCCTGCGCTGGCCCGGACTCCCAGACAATGCGCTGCCGTTCTGGGAGCGTATCGAGGTCGAAGATGACTCCCCGGTGCCGCCTCCGCGCTGGGGCATGTCAGCCACCTACATCCCGGTCTTCGAGACCAAGAATCCGAACAACGATATTCCGCGTCACTCCGATGAGGAAAACAGCGCGATCCTCTTGGACAACCGGCAGTTGGTGGTGATTGGCGGACGCGATGGCGTGTCACGACACCGGGATATTTGGGAATACCGTGTGCGCGACAATATGTGGACGCAGAGCGTGCTTCGCCTTGACGATGAATTTGATCTGTCGCCCGGAGAGATCGGGCCCGGCACCGAGTTTGGCCTGAGCGAGCATCAGGCGGTTGTCTTCTTTGGATATCGCGACACGCGGCGCCCGAGTTGCGGCTGCGAGGATACGCCATGGAATTGCGACGGAACGGACTTCCTGGAGCCCAAGTCGCGGCCCTACCAAGACAGCCGCTCGTTCGACTGGACGTATATCTACGGCGGCTGGGACGAAGAACACAGTTATAAGACCTTCTCGCCAGGCGACCCTGTTAAGTTCTACAAGTCGTCGGACGACGACAGCCCGGTCCTTGAAGAATTGTTGGCCGAGCAGTGGGTTTTCGAAGTCGCCGACGGTGCCATCTACAATGCCGTGGTCATTGGCGGAAACCGGCGCTTTCCGCTCGGTAATATTTCTGGCGATTTCTCGGTGGTGTCCGGGGATGGAGACCCAGAACCGCAGACCATTACCTCGGTTGCAGCCGCTATCCGTTTCGAGGACGCGGCGATCTTCGAAGAATGCGAGGAAATCCTCGGTGCGAACCTCATCCTGAACGTGAGAAACCCCCCAAGCGATGTGGAGTTGAACATTGTCGGGGAACTATCGAGGGAAGATGAAGACGATGGGGGCTCGAAGGCAGCGTATGACCGCGACGAGGGCACGCATCCACTCGGGCGGCTCGATACGGGCTTGTTCTACAATACTCCCGTCACGACCATCACGATTCCCGCTGGTACCGAAGGCCAAACCAGTTTCGACATTGGCGACCTCATCGTCGATCTGGTGAATAGCGACTTCTGGCAGTCCGATAGCTTTGGCCTGGTCATTACTTCGTCCGATCCTGATTTTGCCTTGATTAACCCAGGCGAGAATGGCGAAGGCATTATCTTGGAGATGCAAGTGCGGCCCTTCTACAAAGCGCCGCCTCAGTGGGAATTTGCCCGCGGGGTCTATACCTATGTGGATATTCCGGATGACGCCCGCGGTCTGCGCCGGAAGTCGCACGGCATGGTCCTGGACTACACACGGAACCGCGACGGATTCCGCGGCGGCACCATCGTGGTCTTCGGTGGCATGGACGGGAACACGGTCAGCGACGAGACGTTTGAAGGAGAGTTCCAGTTCTTCGACGACGAGTTCTTCCTCAACGGTTTCCGGCCGGAAGATCCTGTCTGGCGGCGGATGTTTCCCGAGAACCGGCCACCGGCGCGCTATGCCCACTCCATGGTGTTTAATCCCGCAACCGGGCAGGTGATCGTCTTCGGCGGGTTCGATGAGAATCACGAACCGCTCAATGACCTATGGGCCTACCAGGATGGCGAATGGGAAGAGATTACCGACTTTGTCGACTCTTCGCGCCCGCCGCCACGCGGCGGCGCCATGATGGCGGTTTACGGTGGCTTCGATTATGATCGTGCCATCGGAGATTATTGCGTGGCCGGCAACCGGCAGCGCATCGTGCTCTTCGGCGGAACCGACGGCGAGCATTACATGAACGATCTGTGGGTCTTCGACCACAACCACACGCCGAACGACAGCATCATCGAGCAGGGGCCGCGCTGGATTCTGGTGAATCCGCACGGCCAGATGTCGCAGGGCCCGTCGCCGCGCGCCTTTGCCTCCATGGTCTGGGCGCAGAACGTAGGTTCTCCACCCGATCCAGAAGGGAACGGTACATTCCGGGCCAGCCAGGATCCGCCCTGCGCCCTGCCGGGCCTGATCCTCTTCGGCGGGCGCACCGGCACCTTGCCGACCGGGCGCGACACGGACGACGACAAGGTTGACGACGGCGTCGAGTTTGCCATTGGCCGCGACCCGCGCATCAACCCGCTCTTCCAGGAATCGAGTGGCTTGCCGTTCGACGAGGAAATCCCGTACGCGTACAAGCCAATCGGAACGCCTTATGGCGACGAAGATGTTTCCTTTATTGCCGGTATGGAAACGCTGAGTTGGGTGGACCGAAACGGGGCGGCCGGCCTCGGCTTGCCCTGGCAGAGTTACCCGCTCGAAGTCACCGTGGGCGGAATCGGCGGGCTGCCGAAATTCTCGACCGGCGTTGACGCCTGGCTGCCGCAGCAGCAGCAGCAATGGTGGCACCGCCACGGCGGCGAGAACCCGGAAGACCCGCGCGACGAGTGGGAGCTGGGAATCCCGTCACAGGTCAACCTGGGCGGGCAGGGTGCGCCGCCCTATGCCTATCGTGGCCGCTGGGTCTTCGGCACGGATCTCGACAACACCTATCCGAACAACGCGAACATGCAGCTCTTCTCGCCGCTCTTCGATCTCATCCTGCCGTGCGATGACTGCGCGGCTGTGGGCCTGGAGACCAGCTACTTCCTCGAGTTCTACGAGTGGCTCGATCTTGCCGACGCCAATGACATCGTACGCATCGACCTGATCCGCCCGACAACGCCGGCCGATGTGCAGAACCGTCGCGCAGGCGTCGGTAAACCGCCGATCCCGGTGCTGGCGAATCGCAACAACCAGCACAACACGGATGGACAGTGGCGCCGGGTGCGTGTGCCGCTCGATATCGTCGGCGCCGAGCCGCTGGCCTTCCTGCGCTTCACGCTCCAGTCTGACAGCTCCGGTGTGGCCGGTGGCTGGTACATCGACGACGTGAGCATCTTCCAGGGCGGCCGCATCAGTGGTGTGGTCACGAACGAAGCAGGCATGCCGCTGCCGGGCATCCCGGTCGACCTGCTGGGTGTGAACCCGAACCAGACGGTTCTCGAATCGACCGTTTCGGACGTGAACGGCTTCTACCAGTTCGGGCCCTTGCCCTTCGGCGACTATCAGGTGGATGTCGGCGCGGCGGGGACCGGCGAGCCGGTGAGCCTTTCGCCGACCGCGGGCGACGAGACGGCCAATGTCTCCGGTCCGCCGGTCGTCATGCTGACCTCGATCCAGCCGGGCGAAATCTCCTGGACCGCAATACCGGGCTTCAACTATCGGGTGGAATACACCGACAGCCTGATGCCGCCTGTCTGGACGACCTTGACCACGGTTTCGGCCACGACGCCCATTATGACGGTCACGGATCCCGATCCATCGCCGCCTGCGTCGCGCATCTATCGCGTGATCCTGGTGCCATGAGCATTTGCGTTGACGAAATCCATGATGAATGAGTAGCTTTCAATAATTGAGTACGGCGACTGCTTTGAGAACAAGGAGTAGGGATATGATGCGACGAGCGGGGTTTATAGGAGTGGCGGCGTTACTTCTGGTGTTGGCGGGTCTGCCGGCCGGCTGCGAATGGAGCGGTGGCAGCAGCAATAGCTTCAATACCTCCAGAGGCGCCGGGGTAAGCCTGAACATCTCGGGGTTCTACGAGGGGCAGGGCGCTGCCGGGCGCGCGGTGGAAACGTCGCGTGGCAACATCCGGAACTTCACCATCTCGCAGAACGGCAATCGTATTGACGTGATTGACAACCAGGGCTCGCGCTATCGCGGCTCGGTCGGTGCGCCGGATGTCTTTGGAACCGCAGGCCGGGGCGGGACCATTCAGCCCGCCACCCGTATCATGCAGTTTCAGGTCTCTTGGCGGGGTACGGACGGCGTAGCGGGCACGGAAGTCCAGTTTGTCGGCATCATTGACGTGGTCAGCGTAGACAGCATTCGCGGCACCGAGACGACAACCACCCGCACAGATACCCAGACCGAAGGTGTGCAGCAAGAGGTAACCGGTACCCGTTCCGCGGGCGATTCGCGTGAGCAGCAGACGGAGGAAGACTCGGAGCAGGAAACGAATGGCCCGGGCCAGATCATTGAGGATATCGGCGACGGAACGAACATCGTCGGCCAGGTCGCCAGCCTGCTGGGTGTTGTTGTCACAAACATTCAGACCACCGCTTCGCAGAGCACCGAGTCGTCGGCCACCCAGACCACGCAGCGGGGTCGAGAGGTGGCAAGCGACCGCGAGACGAGCACGATTACCAGGTTCGAACTCACGCCCGCGAATACGCGTTTTCGCCTTCGCGGAACCTGGGTCGAAGCAGGCGGCCGCGCTTCGAATGTGAACGCGATCTCGACCGGAAGCGGGACCATCTCGATCACCGCCGATGGTGCGGTCACCACAGGGCCTGGTGCTGCAACAACTGGCGGTTGATGGCAACAGGCCGCGGCGGCTGGCCCGCCGATTACAGTAACGGCGCAAGTTTAGATCGTAGCGTCGCGGGAATCTGGTCGGGCGCGGTCATGACTGCGCCTTGCAGGGCGCCCGTGACTGCCTTGGACCATGGCCCTTCCAGCCGCGGAATCAGCTCCAGCAGCAGACTGCGGGCGAAGTCGAGGTTGGCCTTCACGTTTTCCGCAACGAGTGCCGCGCTCACCGCTTCTTCCGATTCGTGCCAGCAGTCGTAATCGGTGACCAGGGCGATCGCCGCATAGGGCAGTTGTGCCTCGCGGCAGAGTTTCGCTTCCGGCAGACTTGTCATGCCGACCACATCGCAGCCCCAGGCGCGGTAGAGGTTTGACTCCGCGCGTGTCGAAAAGGTGGGTCCCTCGATGTTCACATACGTTCCGCCAGTGTGAATTTTCGGTCCGTCCGTTGCCTGCAACGCCACGCGCTGCGCCGCTTCCGCCAGTTGGCGGTGCAAGACGGGGCACACCGGGTCTCCGAAGGGCACATGAGCCACAAGGCCATTGCCGAAGAAGGTATGGTTCCGTTTGGTGCGGTCGATGTACTGGTCGGGAAGCAGAATGTCGCGTGGCGCGATTTCTTCGCGCAGGCTTCCCACGGCCGTGAAGGCGACCACGCATTCCACGCCCAGTTTCTTGAAGCCAAAGATGTTGGCCGGGTGATTGATCTCTGACGGGAGAAGGCGATGTCCGCGAGCATGGCGGGGCAGGAAGAAGACGCTACGTCCTGCGTGCTCCGTTTCGAGGTAGGCGTCGGCCGGATTCCCGAACGGCGTGGAGAGCCGGTGTTCCTGTCGGGGTTCGAGGCCCTCGGCCGCGTAGAGCCCGCTGCCGCCGATGATGCCGATGGGCTTCTTCATGGTAACTCCTTGTAAATCTTCATGGGCACGGATTGGAGCATAAGGGCGCACTGGTCCGCAAGCGGAAGGGAGGCGGTGCTCTGCTTTAGGGGTTCGGTCGCTGCTCTGATCGACGGGAAGACAGAAGGATTGGCGTGTACTTGAATCTCTTCGAACCCCGTCCAGAACAGAGACGAATGCCCACCCAGTTCGGAACTCAACGCGTTTGCGGGTGGAGCGGACGCGCTCTTGACCGCAATCGCCGCAGGCGACGGCGGTTCCGCGTCCGGGTGGCGATGGTTTCCGGCTCGGTAACCGCCAGCGGACGGCGGGCGGTCGAGAGCCGAGCCGCTCCGTTTCGGGACACAACACGTTTGCGGGTGGAGCGGACGCGCTTCCGCGTCCGGCGGGCGATGGTTTCCGGCTCGGTAAGCCGAGCCGCTCCGTTTCGGGACACAACACGCTTGCGGCTGGAGCGGACGCGCTTCCGCGTCCGGCGGGCGATGGCTTCCGGCTCGGTAAGCCGAGCCGCTCCGTTTCGGGACACAACACGTTTGCGGGCGGAGCGGACGCGCTTCCGCGTCCGGCGGGCGAGTTACACGAGCCCGTCAGCGCGTGTTGACCTATTCGGTGCGCGGGCGTGATGTCCAAGCACCAGCGCGCCTTCGAGAAGGCGCGTAAGAAAGCGGGTTCCCACCTACGCCAAGGCTTCGG
>SLOV01000369.1 GCA_007132345.1 Kiritimatiellia bacterium | reverse complement strand
GCGCCAAGAAGCAGGTCCGCCTCGCGGCCACAACCGTCGAACTCTCCGGCCACCACGGCCGCTCCTGCATCGCCCTCGGCTACTCCCTCTCCGCAACCCCAGAATCGCGCTTTCAAACCGACCTCGTCCTCGTCGGGGATACCGTGCTCTTCAGCGGACAGGCCCTTGGCAATGCCATCCTCGCAGGCACCCGCGTCACCGTGCAGGGCCGGGTCGAGGGCGATCTCTACCTCCTCTCGCACGACGCCTCCGTCCTGCCCGGCACCCGCGTCGGCGGCAACATCTATCACCTCGGCGATCGCGACCTGGCACTCAGCCGCCAGGTCGACCTGGGCGGCGAGACCCATCGCATCTCCGCCCCCTGGCTTGGCGGCCCCCGCACGCCTCTGCACCAACTGCGCGACGCGCTCCGCTGGTGGGTCGCGGCTGCGTTTTCCGGCCTCCTGCTCATGGCCGTCTTCCCCCACCTCACCGGGCGCAGCGTCCGCACCATCCGCCGCACACCCGCGCGCGCCCTGCTTGTGGGCTCCGCATGCGTCCTCAGCATTCCCCTCCTGCTGCTCCTCGCCCTCGGCTCCGCTACGGCCCGACCCCTCTCCCTGCTCGCCCTGGCCTACTTCGGCATCCTCTTCTACCTCGCCCGCGTCATCGTCGCCTTCGCGCTTGGCGGCATCCTCCTCCGCCGACGCGGCGTCCAGAGCTTCCGGCGCGCTGCCGAAGCACTCGGAATCGGCCTGCTTCTTCTTTACTTGCTCGGCTCCACCCCTATAGTAGGCAACGTGGTACTGATTCTCACGCTCTGCTTCGGAGGCGGCGCCCTGCTAAGCGCCACAGTCAGCCGTTCCGCGCCAGGCGTGGCGACCTTACCGCCAGATTTGCCCAGGGCGATCGAAAACCGCGATTCTCCCCCGCATACCGATGTTTGATTGTTTAGCATCCGAACCAGAGAGGTCCAAATGAACCTGTTACCCCTAGCCATGTCACCCATCGTCACCGCCGCCGTCTTCCTGTTGGCGATTATTGTTTTCGTCATCGCCATCTTCCTCTTCTCCTACCTCAGCCTCTGGATCCAGTCCTGGAGCGCACAAGCCTACGTCAGCATCCCCTCCATGATCGCCATGCGCCTGCGGCGCGTGCCCCCCAAACTCATGGTCGAGGCCCGCATCCAGCTCGCCAAAGCCGGCATCGACATGGCCACCACCCCGATCGAAGCCCACTACCTCGCAGGCGGCAACGTCATCAACGTCGTGCGCGCCCTCATCGCCGCCGACCGCGCCAGCATTCCCCTCCCCTTCGAACAGGCCGCCGCCATCGACCTCGCCGGCCGCGATGTCCTCGACGCCGTCAAAACCAGCGTTTACCCCAAGGTCATCGACTGCCCCGACCCCTCCAAAGGCATCGGCCTGCTCGATGCCGTCGCCAAGGACGGCGTCCGCCTCCTCGTCAAGGCCCGCGTCACCGTCCGTGCCAACCTCCAGCGCCTCGTCGGTGGCGCCACCGAAGAAACCATCATCGCGCGCGTCGGCCAGGGTATCGTCAGCGCCATCGGCTCCTCCCCCACCTATAAGGACGTGCTCGAGAATCCCGACCACATCAGCCGCAAAGTGATTCAGAGCGGGCTCGACGCCAGCACCGCCTTCGAAATCGTCTCCATCGATATCGCCGACGTCAGTGTGGCCGGTGTCGGCGGCGCCAAAGAAGTCGCCAACGTCGGCGCTCTTCTCGAAACTGAACGCGCCGAGGCCGACAAGAAACTCCGCCAGGCCGAAGCCGAAGGGCGCCGCGCCATGGCCGTCGCCGCCGAACAGGAGATGCGCGCCAAAGTTCAGGAAATGCAGGCCCGCGTCATCGAGGCCCAGGCCCAGGTGCCCCTCGCCATCGCCGAATCCTTCCGCAGCGGGAACCTCGGTATCATGGACTACTATCGCATGCAGAACATCGTTGCCGACACCTCCATGCGCGAGTCCATTGCCGGCGGCGAGAAGCAGCAGGACAACAACCAGGACTAATCCTGGCGGAGTCTTCCCAAGGTGACGAACCAGATCCAGCTTTCGGGCGATGCCATCGCCGGCATCATCTGGTTCGTCATCTTCGTCATCTGGGGCATTGGCAAATTGCTGGCCTCCCTGCGCGAGCAGAAGATCCGCCGCGAGTACGACCGTAGAGTGGGCGAGTCCGACGCAAAAGCACCGGGCATGGAGGATCAACTCCGCAACTTTCTCGAAACCCTCACCGGCGAAGAACTCCCCCCTTGGTCGTCGCCGCAACCGACACCGCCCAAAGAGCAGGCGCCGCCGCCCCCCGCGGTCGAGCCGGAGCGCCCGGCCCGTGTCTCGCCCTATGGAGCCTTTCCAACCGCGCCCCGTGTCAGTACCCCGCAGTTCCAGCACCGGCAGCACGGCAGCCGCGGGCGCAGGGCATCGGCCCGCACCCGCGCCTACAACCCGCTTCTCGCCGATGCGGGCAAAGTCGCTGGCGTAGAGAACGTGGTCGAAAAGGTGGCTGCTGGCGCCGCGCTTCCCGGCCACGAATACATGCTCGGCACCAGGAACGACGGCATGCGCCTGCCCATGTTCGGACTGCAGTTGCCCGATCCGGACAAAGAGAACCGGGCCGTGCACCGCTACCGGATCCGCGGCGTCGACGACCTACGCCGCGCCATGATGGACCGTATCGTCCTCGGCCCGCCCCGCGGCATGTCCCCCCGCATGCCCTGCGAGGACCAGCGCCAGGTCTGACCCCAGCACACCTTCGTCGCGGGGGGCGCCCGAGCGGAACTCGACGACTGGAATGGACGTGCGTTTGTCAGCATTGATGGGCGCACACATGAAGGGAGCTATTTCGCTTGTTTCATCGTTCCTGTTCCCGCCCGGCCACACCGTAGCGGGCGTGTTGAT
>SLOV01000370.1 GCA_007132345.1 Kiritimatiellia bacterium | reverse complement strand
GGCAGTCACAACCTTGGGCGAGAAGCATCGATCGTTCGGAGCAGCGCTTCTATGTGAATCAGTCGCCAGGCACGCCGAAGGCGAATCTTGGCTGGTCCTCCCGGAGGCACCCACGATGAAGGGGACAGCCGTTATTTTTGGAGCGTCGGGTGCGGTTGGTCGCTCGCTGTCTACCCATCTACACCATAACGGGTGGCAGCTCGTCTTGGTCGCCCGCGAACCATCGGCTCTTGACGATCTTGGCCTTGATGATGGTCATATCTTGATCGAAAAGGGGCAGAGCACCGAGGCCACGGATGTTGATCGTTGTATGCAATCAGCCATCGACCGATTCGGAAGCATTACCGCTGTTGCGAACTGCGTTGGAAGTCTGCTGCTCAAACCGGCGCACTTAACCACAGATGATATGTGGGAAGAGACATTGCGGATCAACTTGACCTCTTCCTTTTACATCCTGCGCGCCGGCATCAAAGCGATGATGAATGGGGGCGGCAGCCTCGTCTTTGCCTCCACCGCCGCGGCGCGAACTGGGTTTGCCAACCATGAAGCAATTGCAGCGGCGAAAGCAGGCATCGAGGGACTCGTTCGTGCCGCCGCGGCCACATACGGAGCCAAGGGCATTCGCATCAATGCGGTGGCGCCCGGTCTCGTTCATAGTAAGATGACTCGCGATATCGTCGGCAACGAGACGGCCCGCGCGGTGTCGGAGGGCATGCACGTTCTCGGCCGTCTGGGCCAGCCAGAGGACATTGCGTCGGCCATGGCATGGCTGATGGGCGCGGAGTCGGCATGGGTCACCGGTCAGATTCTTGGCGTCGACGGCGGGCTCGCGCATCTCCGGCCTCGCCCGACAGCCGTGCGGTCTTCCGTGCAGAGGAGTGCGTAAGGAAATGGTTGCTGTTGCCCTGCTCCACGCCGCATTCACCTGCGCTATGATAGGTGTCATCTGGTTTGTGCAGCTTTGCCATTACCCTCTATTTGCACTCGTCGGCGTGGAAGCTTTTCCAGCGTTCGAGGCGGCATATACCCGAAGCACTGTGTTTGTGATTGTTCCGCTGATGCTCGGCGAACTGGTGACGGCTCTATGGCTGGCCTTCGGACCGTTGCCCGGCCCACTTCGCCCTCTGGGGTGGTGGTCGCTCGCGCTTCTCGCTCTAATCTGGGCCTCTACTTTTTTGGTTCAGGTTCCGCTGCATCATCAGCTCTCGGCTGGTTTCGATGCGGCCATACACGAGAGACTTGTCCGCACCAACTGGATTCGAACCACGGTCTGGAGCGGGCGCGGCTTCCTCGCTATGGGACTGCTTTGGCGAGCCCTGCCATCCACTCATTAAAAGGTTCAGATGCTCTCCGATCCGTCTTGCCTCACCCGACCTCTTTGTCTCTAGTTACAGCCCCTAAACCCCATTTCATCGCCATGAATCAATCCCCCTCTCAACGTCGCCTTTTTCGTGCAGCACTTGTGCCTGGGTGCCTGCTCTTCTTAGCTGCCGCCCCGATCAAAGCGCAGACGCCCGCCGACCCCGACTTTCCGCCGACCGTCGAAGTCGCGTCGGAAACACTGCACATCGTGGGGAGTGGCATCTATCGCTTCGCCCGCCTCTTCAAAGTCTGCGCCGCGGCGCTCTACTTGCCGGAGGGCGTAGGTCCTGAGCGTGCCCTGGAAGATATTCCAAAGCATCTCGAAATCTTCTACTATCGCGACGTCACCGCCGCGCAGTTCATCGATATGGGCGATTCCACGCTACGCAAAAACGTCACCCGCACCGAATGGGATCGGATTCAGCCCCAGCTCAAAGAATTCAACAGGCTATATCGCAATGTGCAGGCTGGCGACCGCTACTCGCTCGCCTATCATCCCGACAAAGTGCTCATCCTCTCCCTGAACGATGAGGTCCTTGGCATCATCGAGGATTCCGAATTCGCCTCGCTCTACTACCGGATCTGGCTTGGCGAAGAGTCGGTGAACAACCGTTTCCGCGACGAAATCCTGGGGCTCCGCTGACCCATGCCCGCCCCACCTCCATCCCTGCTGGCTGCACTCCTCCCCTTGCCCGTGCTCTTCGTTGGCATGGGCGCTCTCTGGTTCTTCCAGCAAAAGAAGTCGGACGCGGGCATCGTAGATGTCGGCTGGTCCGCCGGAATCGGTTTGCTCACGCTTTATTACGCCGCGATTTCGCCCGCCTGGCTGCCGCGCCGCCTCCTGGTTGCCGCCCTGGGCGGACTCTGGTCGTTTCGTCTTGCAGGCTATCTGCTTCGCGACCGCATCGGGAAAGAAGCCGAGGATGCACGATATCGGAATCTTCGCAAACACTGGGGCGACTCGGCACAATTCAATTTCTTCTGGTTCTTCCAGGTCCAGGCCCTGCTGATCCTCCTCTTCGGCCTCCCAATCCGTATCGCCATGAATCATCCCGCCTCCGCTTTCCGCCTCTGGGATGGGCTCGGGCTCCTGGTCTGGATCCTGGCCGTCGGCGGCGAAAGCCTGGCCGACCGGCAACTCGCCGCCTTTCGTGCCCGCCCCGAGAACAAGGGTGGGGTCTGCGATACCGGGCTCTGGCGGTATTCCCGCCACCCGAACTACTTCTTCGAATGGGTCCACTGGTTCGCGTATGTCCTTATCGCGATCGGATCGCCCGCCTGGCCATGGACCTTGCTTGGCCCACTGCTCATGTTCTTCTTCCTCTACAAGGTAACCGGGATTCCCTACACCGAGGCGCAGTCACTGCGCAGTCGCGGCGACGCCTATAGCCGCTATCAGCAACGGACCTCCGCCTTTTTCCCCTGGTTTCCCAAACGTACGGAGACTTCCCCATGATTCAATCCCTTGCCGAAAAGGGCTGGCTTCCCGATTCGCTCATCCGCCTCGGGATCAGGCGGCTCCTCGCGGACCGCCTGCGC
>SLOV01000303.1 GCA_007132345.1 Kiritimatiellia bacterium | reverse complement strand
TGGAAGTCGGGGACATGATCGAAGGGGCGGCCCTGACAGAAGACGGTCCATGGCGCCAGGGTGTCGTAGCGCTCGACCAGGTGGTGCAGATAGGTGTGGGCCTCCCGGCCGATGTTCGGCAGGGGCAGGGCATCCGGCGCGCCGCCGCCCTTGTCGTAAACCGTTACCCGGACGGTGCGCGGCACGCGCCGCAGCCACTGCAACGACTCTTCGTGGCGGGCCACGACCAGTTCGATCTCGTGCATGGGCGCGCCACCGGCGGGGACTTCAGTTGAAGACGACCGTCTTCCCCTCATGCACCAGCACGCGGTCCTCCAGGTGCCATTTCACGGCGCGCGCCAGGACGTTTCGTTCGATATCGCAGCCCAGCTCCTTGAGCGTGGCTACATCGAGGCGGTGTGTCACGCGGATCACGTCCTGCTCAATAATCGGCCCCATATCGAGGTCCTCGGTAACATAGTGGGCCGTGGCCCCGATGAGTTTCACCCCGCGCTCCGCTGCCTGGCGATAAGGATTGGCCCCAATGAAGGCGGGCAGGAAAGAGTGATGAATGTTGACGATGCGGTTCGGATAATGCTTCACGAACTCGCCGGTGAGAATCTGCATGTAGCGGGCCAGGACCACAACATCGGCCTGGCCCTCCAGCAGGCCGAGGATCCGGTCTTCCGCCTCGCGTTTGGTCTCTTTCGTGACCGGCACATGATGAAACGGCACATCGAAGGCTTCGACCGCGGCGCGCAGGTCGGGGTGGTTGCTGATAACCATGGTGATCTCCGCAGGCATCTCGCCGCGTGTCCAGCGCCAGAGGATTTCCTGGAGGGCGTGGTCCACCTTCGATACCAGTAGCGCCATCTTTTTCGGCTCGGCGGCGTAACTGATGCGGTAGTCCATGTTGTACGGTGCCGCGACGGCCTGCGCGAAAGCGCGTTCGAGATGGGCGCGCCCGAGATCAAGGTGCGGGGTCTGGAATTCGAGCCGGAGAAAGAACGTGCCGCCCTCCGCCGCGCTGGAATGCTGGTCGAAGGCTGTAATGTTCGAGCCGTGATGAAAGAAGAAGGAAGAGACGGCGGCGACGAGCCCCGGTTTATCGGGGCATTTCACCAACAGTCGGGCAGTTGTGTCTTCGTACGTCGTCATGATCGTTGAAGAGTGAGAGAAACAGGAGGGGTTGGCAATCCGGGAATCCAGAGTAAGATCGTGTGCCATGAGTGCCGCACCGCCAGCCCTGTCCAGTTACGTCTTGCGGCACAAAGTCCGTATTGCGGCTTCGATTGTGGCGATCGCCGCGACGGTTTCGCTCCAGATTCTCCTTCCTTTTCTGGTGCGGTATGTCATCGACGGGCTCGACGCCGGGACGCTGAGCCGGGACGAGCTTGGCGCCGCAATCGGGCTCTTTCTGGTCGGCACAGGGTTGAGCGTATGGACCGGGCTCCTCATGCGACGCCTTCCCTTGCGTCTCGGCTACGACGTCGAGCGCCAAATTCGCGACGACCTCTTCGCGCATCTTTCCACACTGGACCGCGGCTTTTTCGCTTCGCACCAGACCGGCGACCTGATGACCCGCGCCTCATCCGACCTGGGCAACGTGCGCGAGTACGTTGGGCAGGGCCTTCTGCAAGGCATTCGCACCACCCTCGTCGTGACGCTCGCCTTCAGCATCATGGCCTTCATCAGCCCGCCGCTTACAATGGTCATGATCGTGCTATTGCCAGGCATCAGTGTGCTTTGCTTCTTTGTGTTGCGCCTCATCCGCCCGCGCCACGACGCCGTGCAGCAGCAACTGTCCGATCTCACGCATTTCACGCAGGAGAGCTTCTCCGGCATCCGCACGCTGAAGGGGTATGCCATTGAGGACCGGAGCGCCCAGCGGTTCACCGATCTCAACGGCGAATTCGTGCGGCGCAACCTGGCGCTCAGCCTGGTGGAACGGGGCATCTGGCCCCTCTTTCTCTTTCTCTTCGCGCTGGGCCAGGTGCTGCTGCTGGTCGTGGGCGGGCGGCTGGTGGTACAGCATCATCTCACCATCGGCGGGCTGGTCCTGTTCATGCAATACATGGCTTATATGCAATGGCCCATGCTGGCGCTCGGCTGGGCCATGAACCTGCTGGTGCGCGGCCGGGCGAGCTGGCGGCGTGTGCAAACGCTGCTCCAGACGGAACCGAAGGTGCGGGACGGCACCGTGACCCAGCCGGGCCTGAGGGATGTACGCGGCGATATCGAGTTCCGCCACATTTCGCTCACCCTCGACGGCCAGCCGCTGCTGCGTGATATTCATGTCACTTTTCCCGAAGGCGCCACCATCGGCATCACCGGCCCGACCGGCAGCGGTAAATCGCTGCTCGCCGCCCTGCTGGTGCGGCTGGTGGAGCCGACCGAAGGCCAGGTCTTCATTGGCGTCCATGACATTCGCGAGTTCCCGTTGCAGGTACTTCGCGGCCACATCGGGATCGCCACGCAGGAGCCGTTTCTTTTCGCCGAAACCCTGGAGAGCAACATCCTCTTCGGCGTCGACGAGCCGGACCCCAAGACGCTCGAATGGGCCGCCGAGGTGGCGCAATTGCATGGCGACGTGGAGACCTTCCCGGCCCGCTACGAAACCATGCTCGGCGAGCGCGGCGTGACCCTCTCCGGCGGCCAGCGCAGGCGCGCCGCCATCAGCCGCGCCGTGGCCCGTAACCCGGAGATTCTGATTCTCGACGACGTTCTCGCCGCCGTCGATACCCAGACCGAAGCGCGCATTCTCGAGCGGCTGCGCGGTGTGTTGAAAGAGCGCACGTCCATTGTCGTGAGCCACCGTATCTCTTCTCTGCGCCAGGCCGACCTTATTCTCGTGCTCGAAAACGGGCGCATCACGGAACTCGGCACGCACGCCGACCTGCTCCAGCGCGACGGCTACTATCGGAACCTCGAACGCATTCAGCGCCTCGAAGCCGCTCTGGAGGAACGGGCATGAAAGCGCGCCCCTCCCGCGGCCTCTTCCGGCGACTGCTCGGTTTCGTGCGCCCTTACCGGGCTTACCTCGCCGTCGCCCTCGTCGGCGTCCTCGTGCTGGCCTTCCTCGTCAATGCCCTGCCCGTCCTCCTGAAACAGGCCATCGACAAGTATCTCGTTGCAGGCGCCGACGCCGAACTCACCACCGAGACCAGGCTGCTCGGTCTGCTCCACTATGGCGGCCTCTACCTCGGCCTCGCCGCGCTCGCCTATCTCATCCGCTTTGGCCAGACCTACCTCATGTCATGGGTTGGCCAGCACATCGTCCGCGACATCCGCGCCACGCTCTTCAACAAGCTGCTCCGTCTGCCGCTCGCCTTCTACGATCGCTCCGCCGTCGGCCGCCTCCTCACCCGCATGACCTCCGATGTGGAATCGATGCAGCGCCTTGTCACCGACGGACTGGTTGGCCTCACCGGCGATATCCTGCTGCTCGTCGTGACCCTCGGCTACATGCTGGTGGTCTCGCCCGCCCTGGCGCTGGCCATGTGCCTCATTCTTCCCCTGCTCATTGGCCTGCTCACCTTTCTCAACGTCCGGCTGCGCCGCACCCATCGCGAGGTCCGCTCCGCGCAGTCCTCCCTCAATGCCCTGCTGCAGGAATCGCTCACCGGCATGTCCACCATTCAGCTCTTCGGCCGCGAAGAGCGGCAGCAGGCCAAGTTCAACCAGCGAAGCGCTACCCTCTTCGACAAGTTCAACGACTCCGTGCGCTGGTTCAGCTACTACTTTCCCACCCTCGACATGACGCGCGGACTGGCCATCTCGCTCGTGCTCGCGGTCGGTGGCATCGGGCTGCTGGCCGACCCACCCTGGATCACGCTCGGCATTGTGGTCGCTTTTCTGGATTACATCCGCGTCTTCTTCCAGCCGCTCGAAGATCTCTCCGACAAATCCAGCATTTTCCAGGAGGCCATGGCCTCCTGCGAACGGATCTTTGCGCTGATCGACACGCCGGAGGAGGTACACGACCCCGCCGAACCCGCCACGCTCGGGCCGGTGGCCGGGCACGTCGTCTTCGACCAGGTCTGGTTCGCCTATAACGACGAGGACTGGGTCCTGCGCGATGTCTCCTTCTCCATCGAACCCGGCGAAGCCGTGGCCATCGTCGGTGCGACCGGCGCGGGCAAGACCTCGGTCATCAGCCTGCTGGCCCGCTTCTACGATGTGCAGCGGGGCCATGTCCGCTTCGAGGGCGTCGACGTACGCGACCTCCGCCAGCGCGATCTCCGAAAACACCTCGGCATCGTGATTCAGGACCCCTTCATCTTTGCCGGCACCGTCGAGGAGAACATCACCCTGCGCGACGGGTCGATCCCGCGGGAGCAGGTCGTCGAAGCGGCGCGGCATGTCAACGCGCACGACTTCATCGAGCGGTTACCGCGCGGCTACGACACGCAACTCGGCGAAGGGGCGCTTACACTGTCCACCGGTCAGAAGCAGCTCCTGGCCCTGGCCCGCGCCCTCGTGCATAACCCCGAAGTCCTGTTGATTCTCGACGAGGCCACCGCCAACGTCGACACCGAGACCGAGCGACTGATTCAGGACGCCTTCAATAAGGTCATGCACGAGCGCACCAGCATCATCATTGCGCATCGCCTCTCCACCATTCGCCATGTGGACCGCATTCTCGTCATGCGCGAAGGCCGCATTGTTGAGCAAGGCACGCACCAGAACCTGGTGGCGCAGGACGGCTATTACCGCAAGCTGTACGAGTGGATGTCCTACGGGCTGAGCTGACTCGCCCCTCCAGCCCAGACTGATTCACCGAACTGGAGGGCGGAGTTACACGACGCCGATTCCGAAATCCGTTCGTGCGCTTCACGTTTCGAGCACACGCGCATCTCATATGGGAAAAGGTTGAAGGCGCTGCCTCCAACGCTCTATCATCACGATTGACCCTATGCGAAGGGAAGGCAGAAGGAGGCAGTGTCATGCGTCATATGGTTCTCGGCCTTTTGGTCGTCAAGTTGGCGGCGGGTTGTGCTACACCCCCTTCGCGCGTTGAGCTGCCGGTCTTTCCGCCAGGTGAGGACGGCGTGGCGATCGTAGCGGTTCGGCCAACGCCACCTGCGCGTCTACAGCCGGGCGACCGCATGGAATTCGATCTCGTCTACCAGCTCAGTAGCACAGAGCGGGCCACCCTCTACGTGCGCCCCTATACCGACGGGCGGCAATCGCGCAATTACATCGGACATGCGCCCATCGAGTGCGAGACGGGGTATCGAAAGGTCGATGCGTGGATTTCGTTTCGGAGTTCAGCCGCGATTGATGAAATCCGCGTTATGCTCATCGGGGCTGAACGTCGAGAACTGCTCGCCGTGGCAACGAACCAGGTCGAGGCGGTCTGGGAAATTGTCGGCGAGTGAAGGTGTCGATTCGACGCCTCGGCAGCGCGAGCGCGCCTGCGGGCGGGCCTCCCAAGGCGCCTGCGGGGCTGGTTGCGAGGCGCCTGACGACTGTCCGCACTGGGCGAGAATCGCGGCGGCGATGTCAATTAGAAAATCAATCCTTTCGCCTTCTCGTTGCGTCTGGGTGACGGGCAGGCGTCGCGCCTCGTAACTCCCCGATTTCTAGGGGAATGGAGGAAGGGGCGGCTTCTGTTGAAGCGATTTCGCGTTTCGTGGATTCGATCGCGCCGCGCTGCCATGTAGATTCGCAAATTGTTTTATACCAGTAATTTATATAATTATTTCCGGTGCCCATTCCAGTCGGCGGCTTTGAAACGATTCAGGTTGGCTCACGGCGGCTTCTCAGGTGTGTGCAGGGCTGACTGCATGGCGCCGTGATGCCGGCGGTGCGGAGTGCCATCATTTCATGGCCCGAAAAAAACGATACATTTTTTGCGTTCATATGCTTGACCTCTATGTGTGTCCTGTGCATTACTCTGCCCAGTTGTGATGTGCAAACAGGATTGTGCGAAGTGCGAAGCGAATGGTGGGCAGGGGATAAAGGGTGAAACTTCAGAACCATATTGTGCGCCGGTTAAACGGCGGCATACAACCCGATCTGATGGTCTCCTCACCCTCTCATCAGTCGGAACTCAAAACCGGACGAAGTTCTCGTCCGGTCTTTTTTTTGTCGCGGGGGGCCTTTGCGTGAGGGCTGCGAGAAGCACGCCAATCGGGAACGGAGTTTGTGAAAGTGAACAGCGGAGGAAGAATGCAATGAAGATCATTAGACAAGGACTGACATTTTTTTCGGCGGGGTTGTTTCTGCTCGCAGTGCTGGCACCGGCCGCCCACGCCGACGCGTGGCGCGGCGCACAGGACGCGAACGGCATGACCTGGGCGCGCATTACCTTTGTGAACGAGTCGGCGGAAGATTCCACCTGGGCTGTCTGGAACTGCCGTACGGCCGTCAACTCCGGCGCCGACTGGGCCATCACCGATGCCACAAGCGATTGGGACGGCGTTGTGCCTGCGGGCACCGTTCAACACGTGTGGGTCTATGGCTATCTCGACGGAGAAGTCTTCATCGGCAACAGCGATGGCGACGAGTCTACACACCAGGGAGGGGCTCTGCTGGATCCGAACGGCTCGGCGGAATGGGTGGTGACGGTGGCGCCGGATCGCACGGTGACGTCCGTCCTGTCGCCCGCAGCGTATGGCGTGCCTGCCCATGAGGGCGATCTGCCCAATCCGCCCGAAGTCGAAGAAGGCGAGTAAAGGAGCTGTGGAAAATATGAACACAATTCAAAAAATCATCATCACCACCGCCGCCGTTGCGACGGTCTTCTTGTGCGCGCCCTCAGTGCAGGCCGTGGTCAACGCCTCTGACAATGCGTGTAGCGCGGGATATGGCACAGGCAACTACCACAACCAGAACGGGGGATTCGGTTTTCTGGCGTGGCAGAACACGCCGAGCTCCAATGGATCCAATGCGGGCATGTTCATCGGCAATTCGAATAACAACGGCGGGGGCGGCGGGCCGGGCATCAATTGCGGGGCCAACCGCGCCTTCGGCATCTACGCCAACAACGGGGCCACGGCCCAGGCGATCCGTCACTTCGTCACGCACGGGAATTTAGGCCTCCAGAACGGCCAGGTATTCCAGATCGAAATGGACAATGGCTGGCATGACGGTTCGAACACCTCGGCCGGGTTTGGCCTTCAGAACTCCAGCGGCGGAAACCGGTTCGAGTTCTATCACCGTGCCGGCAATGGCAACTACTTCATCAATGACAGCACCGCGAACTTCGATACCGGTATTCCGTTCACGGATGGCGGGCTCGTGGTGACCGTCACAATCACCGGCGTGAACACCTACTCCGTTCACATTCTCCGCAAGTCAAACAACCAGCAGGCCACCTTCAACCGCACCTTCGGCGGCACCTCCGGGACCCGCGTTGATCGCGTGCGCGCTTTCTACTTCAACAATTTCAGCGGCGGCTCTGAGCGCGACTTCTTCGTCAATAACCTGAGCATTGAGTGTTCGACTCCGCCCACGATCTCCTGCCCGCCGGATGTGGCGATTTGCAGCGTCGATTCCACCGATCCCTCGAATACCGGTACGGCTACGGCGTCCGGCGGATGTGGTGCGCTTACGATTGGCCATTCGGATGTCGTCACTTCCACGCAAATCACCCGCACCTGGACGGTGACCGACGCCAGCGGAAATACCGCACAGTGCGTGCAGATCATTACGCTGGAGCCGACTCTTTGCCCATGCACGATTCAGGTCAGTTGCCCTGACCCGGTGTCGCTGGACGCCGACCCGATTACGTGCATTGCCCCTGCCCCGGACCTGACCGGACTGGTGGGCGTAACGCTGACCCCTTCCGACTGCGCCACCTATACGGTAACGCAGGATCCCGCGCCCGGCACGAGCCTGGGCCCGACCTGCGGACCCGGCGGCTCGCCACACATCATCACGCTGACCGTTACGGATGACGGCGACCCGTCCAATTTCGCCACCTGCACGGTCGAGGTGAGCGTGAACGACGTGACCCCGCCGGTGGTGACCGCGCCCGCGGACCTGCTGCTCGAGTGCGACGACCCGGTGCCCGCTCCGGGTGGCGCCACGGCGGAAGACGCCTGCGATGGGGCGCTGACGCCCACCCTGGTTTCGGATGTGAGCGTTGGCGATATCTGCACCGGCATCACGATCACTCGCACGTGGAATGCGACGGACGCCTGCAACAATACCGGCTCGGCGCAGCAGATCATCGAGATTCTCCCGGACACGGAGCCGCCGGTGCTGACCGTTCCCGCGGACGTGACCGTGGAGTGCAGCGACGACACCAGCCCGGCCGGAACCGGCCAGGCGACCGCGGTGGATGCGTGCAGCACCGTCACCGTCAGTTTCGTCGATTCGATTGCGGCCGGCTCCTGCCCCGCCGAATCGGTCATCACACGCACCTGGACGGCGGTCGATGCCTGCGGCAACGACGTCAGCGATGTGCAGATCATCACGGTCGTGGACACCACGCCTCCGGTGATCTCCTGCGGCGGCGTTCCCGGTGTTCTCCTGGAGCTGGATGGAAGCGACGGCTGGAACGGCTGGACGTTGGCTACCACAAGCGGTGACGTCAATCAAAACGGCCATTTCTTCGGCAACTCCATAAACAATAATGGGACAGGTGGCGACAGCAACAGCGATGGCGATATCGGCAACCCTGCCTGGGGCATGTATGCGAATACAGCGCAGACCGCATTCGCGATCTACCCGCTCCCGAGCCTGCAACCGGGTGATGTCTTCGAGCTTTCCATCGATAACGGTTCCGTGCAAGCCGGCGGCCAAGTCGGTTTTGCTTTGGTGTCTGGCGGTGTCACCAGGTTTGAAATTCTGTTTCCTGGAGGTGCGGCAAGCTATTGGATCAACGACTCCCTCGGCTTCCAGGATTCGGGCATTCCATTCACACGAGAAGGGCTTGACGTAGAGTTTGCGCTCACAGGCGTAGACACCTACACCCTGACGGTGACGCGGCTGGTCGACGGTTCGGTCTATCAATCAAGTGGAACGCTGGCGGGGACCGCCGGCCTATCGATTAACAGTCTGCGTGTATTCAATTTCAATGCCGGTACAGGATCTGGGGCAGATTTCTTCTTCAACCATCTTCGTCTGTCGCAGAGCGTTCCGGTCGACGACACGTTGCCTGCCGACGAAAACTCGATCGTGGATGTGCCGGACTACACAGGGCTCGCGGTGGCTTCGGACAACTGTGGCTCCGTAACGATCGCCCAGGATCCGGCGCCCGGCCTACAGGTGCTCGGCGAGGGCACCTATGACATCGTGCTCATCGCCACCGACGAGTGCGGCAACAGCTCGAGCTGTATCGTGGGAACAATCACGGTGCAGGATGGAGTGCCCCCGACGATTGACTGTCCGGCCCCACAAACCGTTCCCGCCGATGCCAACTGCGAGGGAGTGGTGCCCGATTTCACAACAGGGGCCGTCGTGAGCGATAATGTCACTGCGCCGGAAGATATTGTGGTGACCCAGAGCCCGCCGGCAGGCTCGGTGGTCGGGCTGGGGGTAACGGTCGTGACGCTGACCGCAACCGACGAGGCCGGCAACAGCGCAAGTTGTGACGTGACCTTGACGGTGATCGACACCACGCCGCCGTCGATGACCTGTCCTGCCGATCTTACTGTGGGTTGCGCCTCTCAGATTCCGCCGCCCGATGTGAATGCGGTGACGGCTTCGGATGCGTGCGGCCCGGTTACGGTCACGCTCCTGAATGTGACGGACTCGGGCGCGGGCTGTCCCGCCGATCCGCGCGTGATTGTGCGGACGTACCAGGCCGTCGACGGCTCTGGTAACGAGGCGACCTGCGACCATACGATTACGGTGGTGGACGATACGCCGCCGGCGATCGACTGCACGGGAATCGTCCTCGCGGAGGACGCGACGAACGATCTGGGTGGCAGCGCATGGCAGCTCACGCCGGGCGGCGGCGGCTTCTTCTATGCCTCCTCGACCGAGAACAATTCCGGCGATCCCTCCTCCACGCCGGGCGGCGATATCAATACGGGCGGCCTGGCATGGGGCCTTTTCAACGACGCCTTGCCGACGACGGAAGCCACCCGCCCGTTGGGCACGAGCATCGCCGTGGGGCAGACGCTCTTCTTCGATATGGACAACGGCAATGTTCCGAACGGCGGAGTAGGGTTCAATCTCCGCAATTCGGCCAACAACACGCGTTTTGCCGTCGTCTTCAATAGCGGCGACACCCAATACAGCATCGTGGACGGTAGCGGTGTCTCCGCGTCCGGCATCGGCTTCACGCGATCGGGCATTCGCGTTGCGTTTACCCTCACCGGCGTGGACACCTATTCGGCCACCATTACGCGCCTGATCGATAACCAGTCGCAGACCGTCACCGGCACTCTGGCGGGCCCGGCAGGAAGCGCCATTGACCGCGTGCGCGTCTTCAATGCCGTGCAGTCCGGCGGAACGGCGAACAATCTCTATTTCAACAGCCTCCGATTGGAGTGGACCCTGCCGGAATTGGTGACGCTGGTCGCCGACGGCAACTGCGAAGCGGTCGTGCCGGACTTCACGGGGTTGGCGTCCGCGACCGATTCCTGCGATCCCGCCCCGGTCATCGTGCAGACGCCTGCGCCCGGTTCCCTCGTATCGGTCGGTACGCATAGCGTGACCCTCACGGCCACGGACGCCTGCGGCAATACGTCGGCTCCCTGCCTGGTGGCCGAGATTACGGTCGTCGACACCACCCCGCCGAGCATTAGCTGCCCGGCCGACGTGACCCTCACCGCGGACGAGAACTGCGAAGCGGCCCTGCCCGATCTGACGGGCGCCGCGACGGTCTCCGATAACTGCGAATCGAGCGCGGCGGTGACGGTGACCCAGTCGCCGCCCGCCGGAACCCTGGTGGGGTTGGGCTCCACGGTGGTCACCCTCACGGCGACCGATGCTGCGGGCAACAGCAGCAGTTGTGATGTCACGGTGACGGTCGTCGATACGACGGCGCCGGTGCTCTCCGGCGTGCCTGCGGACACGACGGTCGAATGTGACGCTGTTCCTGCGCCTGCAACGGTCACCGCACAGGACAATTGCGCGGGAGCCGTGGCGGTCAGTTTCAACGAAACGGCCAGCGGAAACTGTCCGGTGATCCTGGTGCGTACATGGACCGCGACAGACGACTTCGGCAACACGACCAGCGAAAGCCAGACGATCACGGTGGTCGATACGACAGCGCCAGATCTGGTGGTACCTGCGGATGTGACGCTGGAATGCCCGGCGGACACCGATCCGCTGGTGACCGGCGAAGCGACCGCGACGGATGACTGCGGCAGCGTGACGGTGACCTTCAGCGACGATGTCACGCCCGGCTGCGGCAACACGCTCATGATCGCACGTACCTGGACGGCAACGGACGAGTGCGGCAACAGCAGCAGTGGCGTACAGACGATTGAGGTCGTCGACACAACCGC
>SLOV01000341.1 GCA_007132345.1 Kiritimatiellia bacterium | reverse complement strand
GGTGCAGCACTTCAAGCGTCCCGGCCGGGCCGCTTTCCTGGCTCACCCTGCCGCCGGCGCGTTGCACCACGGCAATCACTTCCGGCAGCGAATTGCCCGGACACCCGACATGCTCGCAGATGGAGCCATCCAGCATATCGAGGTCGTTCAGATTGTCCCCTACCGCGACGGCCTCCGCCGGGGCATACCCGCGTTCGCGCAGATAGGCATCGAGCACGCGGCCCTTGCCGAACTCCCGATGTCCCACAAAGACCCAGCCGCCATTGCGCGTGGCGAAGGCATGAGGCAGGTCCTTGACCACGGCATGGAGTTCGGCCAGGCACGCATTGAGCAGATCCTGGTCGGCACTGGGAATCAGATAGGCGGTCACCGAATCGTCGAAGAGCATCTTTTCCGCGTCATAGCGCATCGCAATCTCGTGCAGATCCGGGGTGTATCGCAGCCGAACCTCCCGGTGAAAGGCGGCGAGGGTCTCCACGGCCCGCTCGTTCCAGGGGCCATGCGAGACGTATCCCCCATTCTCGCGGAGATAGAGGAAGCTCTCCCCGCACATCAGGGCTTCCGGCATGGCGCTCAGGCCGCGGTCGCACGAGGCGGCGAGGATTTCCAATTGGGCCTCCAGCGTGCGCCCGCTATTTGTGCACCAGCGAATTCCGCTCTGCTCCGCCAGATTGAGAAAGCGAAGCACGTCCGGATTGAGAAATGCCGATTCGCCCTCGTAGTCGACGCAGGTGCCGTCAAAATCGAGGCAGACCAACCGAATTCGGTTATGGAACGTGACATTCATTGAAGCTGCTTCCATGAGCCGTCACAAGGTGGCGAAGGCGTCGAGATGGGTCAAGCGAATCGGAAGAACGAAAAAGGCCGGCTCCCGGGAGCCGGCCTTTATGAGCTTCACTCTGGGAGCGAATTAGAGGCGATACGCAAGGCCCGCGAGCAGTTGCAGATCGTTCTTCTTGGCGTCCGGGGCCGGCTCGTTGTCATAGCGGTTCTTGAAGACCACACGCAGCGCGGCATTCGCGTTCAATGCCGCTTCGGCACCGATCTCGAAGTTCAGCAGGTAGTTGTCGAAATCCGACGCCTGCGGAATATATTCCAGCGACTGGAAGATGCGTGCCGTCTCGCTCAAGGCACGGAAGTAGGACTGCGCAAAGCGCAACGCGAAGTAGTCGTCCTTATCTCCCGCCACTTTCTCCCAGACATAAGCCGGACCTGCCTCCAGAATCAGCCGGGCGGCCGCGTCCTGCCAGGCCAGATAACCGATACCGAGAGAAACCGGCACACGGTAGCTGACCCTGGCAATGGAGTCGTTCAGGATTCCAGCGCTGGCATAGGCATAAGAAACATCCGACAAAGTGCGCTCGTAGACCAGCTTGGCCTCCGTATTCTGCACCGTGTTGTCGCCATCCACCTCGCCATAGTTCCAATCGGCGGTCACCCGGGCATGATTACCATCCTCCGCCGTGCCGACGCCGGCCACCAGGCCGAGGTTGACACCGAGCGTGTCCGTGTTGCCGTCCGTCACGCTGACGCCCAGATTCAGCGTCGGCGCCCACGGATCGGCCGCCTGCGCCGCAACGGCGCCCACTACACCAACAATGGCCAACGCCATCATCGTCTTCTTCATTTGACTCAGTCCTCCAGTTGTTTTTTGGTTATGCGCCGTCGGCCGTGAGAGGCAATCCCCACGGCCTTTTTCCACTCTTCGGCCGACAAAAGGGCCGGAACGGCGCGGTTTTTCCTCAGTCCTGACCCAGGACCGAAAATTCATCAGGCGTCTCTTGGGCGATCACTTCTTCAAGAGATCGCGGATTTCCTCCAGCAACACCTCGTTGCGCGGGGGCGGCGGCGGCTCGGGGGCCGGCTCGGCGGCCTGCTTCTTCTTCGCTTTGTCGAGCAGTTTCACCACCATGAAGATCGCAAAGGCAACGATCAAGAAGTCTATGATGTTGTTCGCAAACTGCCCGTAGTTCAACGTAGGAATACCCTTCTCCTGTGCCTGGGAAATAGAAGCAAACTCGCCCTCGCCCAGCGTGATGAACAAGTTGGAGAAGTCGGTTCCACCCGTAATCTTCCCGATGGGCGGCATTAGCACATCATCTACCAGAGACGAGACCACTCTACCAAAGGCGCCGCCGACCACGATCCCGACGGCCATATCGATCATATTGCCCTTCAGGGCGAACTCTTTAAATTCTTTCAGCATGACTACACACTCCTTTGTGACCCGATGATGAAACGAGCTTCCGGTTCACTCTTGTCCGCCCCCTCCGTTCCGGCGGAACCTCGAAAGAATCTCGCAACGGCGGCGCATTCTCATGAGCCAGTTCCTTGTGTCAACCAGAAAAGGCAGATAAAGAAACGCGCCCCATGGCTGATTCACGAACACTTGTACATGCTGAGAATCGCTGCCTCGCAGGATGCCTGTCTTGTTGAACCCGCGGAAACCTGTTAGCGTCGTCCCTCATTTCTCAAACCCACAAACTCAGGAATCGACCATGTCAGACTACCCCGGATACACCTTGCTTGAGACACGCGAGGTACATGAGATCAACGCCACCGCCCATGTCTACCGCCACGACCGGACCGGGGCGCGCGTCCTCTCCCTCATCACGCAAGACAGCAACAAGGTCTTCGGCATCAATTTCCGCACCCCGCCATCCGACTCCACGGGCGTCGCCCATATCCTTGAGCATTCTGTACTTTGCGGATCGCGCAAGTACCCGGTGAAAGAGCCCTTCGTCGAGCTGCTCAAAGGGTCGCTGCATACCTTTCTTAACGCCATGACCTATCCGGACAAGACCTGCTATCCGGTGGCGAGCGAAAACCTGCAGGACTTCTACAATCTGGTGGACGTCTATCTCGACGCCGTCTTCTTCCCCCGCATCACCGAAGAAATCTTCCAGCAGGAGGG
>SLOV01000021.1 GCA_007132345.1 Kiritimatiellia bacterium | reverse complement strand
CAACGGGGTCGCCCTACTCCTGCGCCCCCCACCTTTGTCGCCCTTCTTTATCGAATCCCTTTGTCGAATCCTGGCAACGGACTATCGACAAAGAGGGACGACAAGGAGGGGCGACAAAGGCTTGATCTGCCAAGGAGCACCGCAAATCTCCGACCTTTGATCTCCGCCATCTTCTATGTGAGTTCTGGCAGCCCTTCAGGCTGCGCTTTCACTCAATCGTCTTCCAGGCCGAAACGGGCGCGGAGCCGCGTCGAAAGCGTGTCGAAGAGGCTGAACATCACCGGCACCAGAACCAGCGTCAGAAACGTGGCCATGCCCAGGCCGAAGATGACGGCCACGGCCATCGGCGCCCACCATGCGCTCGACTCGGCGCCCGCCACAATGCGCGGCGGCCATTGGTGAATCTCCAGGCTGAACCCGATGGCCATCGGCAACAGACCCAGGATTGTGGTGATGGCCGTGAGCAATACGGGACGCAAACGCATCTTGCCGGCCAGCACAACCGCCGATTCCGTGTCCATGCCTTCCGCCTTGCGCTGGCGTATGCAGTCGATCAAGACAATGGAATTGTTCACGACAATGCCGGCCAGGCTCACAACGCCCATGCCGGTCATGATGACACCGAACCGCGTGCCGGTCAGGAGCAGCCCCCACATGACGCCGATGAGGGAGAGAATGACCGAGAAGCCGATGATGAGCGGCATGAAGACGGAATTGAATTGCACG
Source organism: Kiritimatiellia bacterium (assembly GCA_007132345.1). Classification (GTDB taxonomy): domain Bacteria; phylum Verrucomicrobiota; class Kiritimatiellia; order SLOV01; family SLOV01; genus SLOV01. The sequence continues at coordinate 2,195 of SLOV01000021.1, read as the reverse complement.
ACCAGGATGATCATGATCATGCCGATGGCCACGAGAAAGGCCTGCAAAAGGAAGGCACCCGACTTGCGCATCTCCTCGGTATCGCCTGCATAAGCGATCGAGTAGCCGCGCGGCATGGGGATTGCGTCGACGATGGGCATGACCTCCGCAATGATTTCGTCCACGCCACGGTTCTGGTCGTTGCCGGAGATCGTGATCATTCGCTTCTGGTCCTTACGCGTAATGGCGCCGCGCCCACCCTCGTATCGGATCTCGCCCAGCGAACTGAGCGGCACCGATGTACCCGACGGGGTGGGAATCGAGAGGCGGTGCAGCAGTTCGACGCTGTCGCGCTGATGCAGCGGCAGGCGAAGGGTGATATCGAACTCATCTTCCTCGGGGCGGAACTTGCTGGCCTCCGCACCATGGACGGCCGTGCGCAGGAAGAAGCCGATGCTGCGCGTGTCGAGCCCCAGCAGGGCGGCGCGATGCCGGTCGACATGGAATTGTAGTTCGGGGAGCGCCTCTTCGAAGTCGCTCTGCAGATCGACCAGCCCAGGCACGTTCTCGATGGCGCGCATGATGCGCGCCGCCAGTTCGGCGAGGGTATCGAAGTCTTCGCCATAGACCTCGATGCTGACCGGCGCGCCGGTCGGGGGTCCTTCCTCCTGCTTTTCGATGGTGATATCGGCCCCTGGGATCTTCGGCAAGCGCTCCCGGATTTCGTCGATGATCCTGGCGGAGGGGCGGGACCGCTCGTTGAACGTCTTGAACTCGATAAAGATCTGTCCGATATGCGTTGCATTGGCGCCCATCGAGAGCATGTCGTCCTGTTGCCCCACGGTGGCGAGATAGAAGGCGATGTCATCGTATTCCGGCAGCAGTGCTTCGATGCGGGCGATCGCCTCGTCGGTGCGCTCGATGGAGGTGCCTTGCGGGAACTGCACCTGGATGATGGCGTTGCGCGGGTCGACGTCGGGAAAGAGTTCCACACCCCGCCCGAAATGAACATAGAACTCCACGCTGGCGATGAGGAAGAGCAGGCCAATGAAGAGGACGGCAATGCGGTGATGATTCGCAGCCCGCAGCAGCCGTTCGTAGGACCGGACAAAGCGGCTGTCCGCCACGCCATAGGCGTCGAGGTTCTGGCGGCGCCCTTTTTCGGAGATAAAGATGGAGCAGATCGCGGGGTTGATGACCATGGCCACAAACAGCGAGGCGCCCAGCGTGGTAATGAGCGTAATAGGCAGAAACGACATGAACTGCCCCATGATATCCGGCCAGAAGAGAAGCGGCGCGAAGGCGAGGCAGGTGGTGACGGTTGAAGTGATCACGGGCCAGGCCACTTCGGAGGCGCCCTGCCGCGCCGCGTCTTTGCGAGAGAGCCCGGTGGTGCGCAGGCGGTAGATGTTCTCGACAATGACGATGGCGTTGTCCACGAGCATGCCCAGCGCCAGCACCAGGCTGAAGAGCACAATCATGTTCAGCGTCGTGCCGCGCAGGTTCATGATCGTGAAAGCGATGAGCATCGACAGCGGAATCGCCACGGCGACAAAGAGGCTATTGCGAAAGCCCATGAAAAGGAGAATGACGCAGACCACGAGGATGAAGCCGGAAACAATATTGTTTTCCAACTCGTCGATCATCATCGCCACATACTCCGACTGATCCATGACGTAGGTCACGTTGACGTCGGGGGGCAGCATGAAGGCGTCCATGACCGCCTTGACCTCTTCGATGAGTTGAACGGAGTTCTCCCGGTTCCGTTTCCGGATTTCGATCGAGACCGATGGATCGCCATTCAGCCGGGAGATCGAGTCGAGATCTTTGTAGGTGTCCTGCACATCCGCCACGTCCCGCAAAAAGACCGGCTTGCCGTCCCGGTCCAGCAGAAGAATGTCGAGCAGATCGGTCGCCAGCCGGTATTCGCCCGGCACCCGGACCTGAAAGCGGTTGGGCGCGATCTCCAGATTGCCTGCCGAAATTGTGGTGTTTTCCGCCGCAATCCGCTGCAGGACGAGATCGATCGGAACGTCATAGGCCACGAGGCGGTCGAGATCGACCTCCACGCGAATCTCCCGCTCGCGCGTTCCGGAGACCGTCGCCTGCCGCACACCGGGGACCAACTCGATCTCCTCCTGAAGATCCTCGGCGAGGACCCTGAGCCGGTCGGGGTCTGCGCCCGAAAGGGCGAAGATAAAAATGGGGAAGTCCGT
>SLOV01000164.1 GCA_007132345.1 Kiritimatiellia bacterium | reverse complement strand
GCGCGTGCTTCTGCCTCGGCGGCGAGGAATTCTTTCGGATCGACCAGGTAACGGCGCCCCCGCGCGGACGCTTCCCGGACGTTCCTCGCAGGGTGCAGGGCATGCACTCTTCTGGCGTGGCCCGCGTCAACGCCCAGCAGAAACCCGCAGCACTCTTCCGGATACGCAGTCTCGCCGTGCTCGCGAATCTCGGCAAGCTGGCGTGGCGTCAATTCGATCGACATGGCGGCGCGGTCCCACCGATGGGCAGAACGGGTTCAGCGGCTCATGCGAATGCGTGGCCCACCTGCCGGCTTAGCGGGCTCTTTGTCGTCGGCACTCTTCCGGGCTTCGGCGGGTTGCGGCGCGGAGGCAACCTGCTGTCGAAGCTGAATGAAGCGGCTGTTGAGATCGCGATATGACTTCAGGAGCTGATGGTGGGTCTCTTCAATATCGATCAACGCGTGGCGGGCCTTGTCGGCCTCTTCGACTTCGTGCCGCATCCGTTCTTCCATATCGCGGACGCGCTGTTCGGCGTGCTCTTCGATTTCGCGCCGCGATTCCATCATGGCCTGCAGCTCGCTGCTCTTTTCGGAGATCTGCTCGAAGAGTTTGTCGTAGTTGCGCGAGAGCTGATTGTAGGCGCTCATCAGTTCGCCGAATTGCGCAGCCAGGGCCTGCGCGCCTTCGCTGCCTGCGGCGGCTTCGGCGGCCTGCATCATGGCCTGGTGCGACTGTTCGACCTGGCGCAGGCGGCGGGAAGTTTCCTCCAGCCGGGCGCGGGCCTGGGCGTCGCTCTGGCGTAGTTCCTCGATGCGCTGATTCAACTGCTCCGCCTTGCGTGTGCCGGTGGCGCGCTCTTCGTCGTAGAGGCGGCGCCACTTGGTCGTCTCTTTTTGCAGCATGTCGCTCCGGCTCGCCAGTTCCTTCAACTGGCGGCGGAGTTCGCCGCCCACGCCGCTCTCGACCACGGGGGCGTCGGCGGCAGGCTGGCCACGCAGCGACTGGAGTTCGGCCTCCAGTTCGAGCATTTGCATGTTGATCGCGTCGAAGCTGACCTGCAGAGAGGCGTTGCGATCCATCAAGACGCCGAGCAGCGCTTCGCTGAGTACATACGTTTCGCCCGTACTCTTGTGGGTGACGTTGGCCTGCGATTCGATTTCGCCGTCATCGACGAGATGTCCGAGGGCCATCATGTGCAGCGGGCCGTATTGTTCGCCGGAGGCCAGCCGCACGACCCAGTCCATGCCGAGTTCGGGCTGGTCCGTCACGGATTTCCAGCTCTTCTGATCGGCCGAAATCTCGTCCTCGGGCGCCAGGCGACCTTCCGTCGACCATTGGACCAGGTTCTGTAACGCCACGGGTCCGTAGACTTCCCCATCCTCTTTCTTGAGATACCATTCCATGGGTCCGTCCTCCGCGGGTGCTTAGCTTAGTCTGGAATAAAGAGTTTCTGCCCCACGCGCAAATTGTTGGGGTCGGGAATATTGTTGGCGTCGACGATGGCGCGGACGGTGACCCCATAGGCCTGCGCGATATGCGAGAGGGTCTGGCCGGCCTCCACGATGTGCTCGTATCCCGTGGCCGAGACGGGGCGGCTGGGGCGGCTAGTGGGTACCGTTGGGGCGCTGGCCGCGATCATGCGCGACATCCGTTCGCTGATGTGGTTAACGATTTCCTCGCGGTCCCGCTGACGCGCCGCCTCAAGCTGGGCAATGCGCGCCTCGACGGCGTCCACTTTGAGGGTCACGGCCGATTCCTGCATACTGCCGGCCCGCCGGATTTCCTCGCGCAGCCGGTCGATCTGCCGGTGCAGTTCCTCGATCTGCAAATCGGTGTTTTCCTGACGTCCCTGCACGCGTTGGATCTGCTCCTCGATCCATTGCTGGTCGGCATGAACGCGGGCCGTCTGGCGGGCACGCTGATCGTAGGAGGTATTGACGCAGGCCGAGCCTGCAAACCAAAGGCCGGCCAGAAGCAGGAGAAGGGGAGGGCGAGTGGGGATTGGCTGATTCATATCTGATCTCTTTCGAACCTAGGCCAGAATGGGGGTGAAAGTAAAGAGCGGCGCTTCGTCAGGATCGCTTGCAATCCGGGCGGCCCAGCAGGGGGGGCAGCGTCTCCATGATCACCGGGAAATTCTTGGACTGCTCCGCGTTTTCCCGGACGCAGTGCTGGTATTCGGCCGGCACGTCCGGCAGGTCGAAGATGGCGTTCTCGGGACATTCGGGGATGCAGGCGCCACAGTCGATGCATTCCACGGGGTCGATGTAAAGGGTGCGCTCCGCCGCGTGAAAGCAATCGACGGGGCAGACCGCGACGCAACTGGTGTGTTTGCAGTCGATACAGAGGTCAGTGACAATGTGGGGCATATTCCGAACTCTTCCGGCTGGCTGGTCAGTAAAGCGCCCACGTTAGTGTCAAAACCTGTCGCTGGCAATCATGCAGACTCGTCAGAATCCTCGTCGAGTTGGTTGGTCACCGGCAGGCGCATATGTCCATTAGCGAATGATTTTTTAGTGCCGGATTCAGGCTTGCGCCCTCGCGGGGCGGCTCGGGTATGATCCCGCTATGAAGAAGCGGGCGGGCATTGGCACGCGGGAAGAAATCCTGGAAGCGCAGGCGCGTCTCCTGGTTCAAGGCGATTCATCGGAAGAGCCGCGCACCCCCGGCGAGGTTCGGTTCAAGGTGGAAGAACGCGGATCCTACGGTTCGTTCACACTGACCCTGCGACCGTTCTAGCGAGGGGCGTTTATGGAGAGTTCCAATGCAGAGCGGCTGAACGAGATTCTTCAGGCGCAGCAACGCCTGCGCGAGGAGATGGCGCGGCTTGATCACGCGATCCAGGATTTAACGCTGAAACGCACCCCCTCGGCGCAACAACCCTTGGACGAGCCGGTGGAGGAGGCTTCGCCAACGCCTCCGCCACCCCCCCCGCCCGACCCGCCTCCCGTT
>SLOV01000389.1 GCA_007132345.1 Kiritimatiellia bacterium | reverse complement strand
GGTTTCCTCGACCATGGCCTGCACCTGGTCCTCTTTCCGCACGTCCACCTGCACGGGCAGGGCCTTACCGCCCGCCTTTTCCACTTCCTCGGCCACCGTGTGAATGGTGCCGGGCAGATAGGCGTGCGGCTCCGCCGTCTTCGCGGCGACCACGATATTGGCCCCATCCACCGCAAAGCGCAGGGCCATGGCCCGGCCAATGCCCCGGCTCGCTCCGGTAATCACGATCGTTCGCCCCTTCAGTCCCGACATGACCGCTTCCTTTCTGTTCTCCCCCCACACAGCGAATCTACACAGCGGACACCGTGCCGTCACGCCGTAACTGGGAATTCTCGCTTCGGAACAAAAGGAATCTCAGGCCTCTGGCTCCGCTTCCGGCAGGTTGAGGCGCAGATAGACGTCCCGCAACTGGTGCGCATCCACCTTGGACGGTGCCGCCATCATCAGATCCATTGCCTTCTGCGATTTGGGGAAGGCAATCACGTCGCGAATGGTCTCGCAACCGGCCAACAACATGACCAACCGGTCGAAACCGAAGGCGATCCCGCCATGCGGCGGCGCGCCGAACGAAAGACCCTTGAGCAGATGGCCGAACCGCTCTTGCGCTTCCTCCGCGTCGATCCCGAGAATCTCGAACATGCGGGCCTGAACCGCAGGGTCGTGAATTCGAATGCTGCCACCGCCGATTTCCACGCCGTTGAGAACCAGGTCATACGCCTGGGCACGGGCATCCCCTGGGGCAGTGTCGAGCAGCGCGAAATCCTCTGGCTTCGGCGAGGTGAACGGGTGATGCATCGGCGTCAAACCGCCTTCCGCCGTGCGTTCGAACAGCGGGAAATCGACCACCCAGGTAAAACGGAACTCGTCCTCGGGAATCGCACCGGCCATTTCGCCGGCCAGTAGGCGCAGGTGCCCCAGCGCGACACTGACCTGTTCCCATTCGCCAGCCCCAAAGAGGATCAAATCGCCCGGCTCAATGCCCAGCCGCCCGGCCAGCGCCTCTTTCTCCGCATCCGAAAAGAACTTCACAATGGGCGACTTCCAGCCCCCATCGTCCTGCACGCGGATGTAGGCCAAACCGCCTAGCCCGCGCTGGCGCGCGGCCTCGGTCCACTCGTCCATGACACGCGCAGGCACTCCGCCCAGCCCTTTGGCATTGATAGCCCGCACCACGCCGCCGTCCGCCAGGACACCAGCGAAAACCTTGAAGGCGGTGGCGGCGAATGCATCCCCGAAATCTATGATCTCCATTCCGAACCGGATATCGGGTTTATCGCTGCCAAACCGGTCCATTGCCTCGCGATACGTCATGCGCGGCAGAGGAAGCGCAGGCGCTTGCAGACCGGTAGCCCGCAGCACCTCCGCCATCATCCCGTCCACGATCTCGATAAGATCGTCGGCCGTAATAAAGGACATCTCCATATCGATCTGCGTGAATTCCGGCTGGCGATCAGAGCGAAGGTCCTCGTCGCGAAAGCAGCGGGCCATCTGGAAATAGCGGTCCATGCCGGATACCATGAGCAATTGCTTGTATTGCTGCGGCGCTTGCGGCAGCGCGAAGAAGCTGCCGGGCACCACGCGGCTGGGCACCAGATAATCGCGCGCCCCTTCCGGTGTGCTCTTCGTGAGGATCGGCGTCTCGATCTCGATAAAATCGTGTGTGTCGAGGTAAGCGCGCACCGCATGCGCCACACGGTGCCGGAGCCGGAGCCGCTGCTGCATCACCGTGCGACGGAGATCGAGATAGCGGTATTGCAGCCGGAGATCCTCCTGCACTTTCTGCGCCTGCTTCTCCTCGAGCGGGAAAGGGATCGTCGCGCTGGCGTTGAGAATCTCGATGGTGCTGCCGCGCACCTCGATCTCACCGGTGGCCAGTTTCGGGTTCACCATATCGGCTGGCCGCGCCTCGACCACGCCAGAGATCCGCACCACAAATTCGCCGCGTGTCTTCTGCGCAACTTCCCAGGCCTCCCGGGTCTTGGCCGGGTCATAGATCACCTGCGTCAGGCCATAACGGTCCCGCAGGTCGATAAAGATCAGCCCGCCATGGTCTCGCACCGTGTCGACCCAGCCGCATAGCGTAACAGTCTGTCCAATGGCCTCTTTACCGAGGTCGCCACAGGTATGCGTACGCATTTTCATAGAAATCATCCCTCTCCACCATCGCCTCCGGGCAGTCGCGCCCGACACAAAGGGGCCGCATACTATCCGCACCCGAGAGCCGCCGCAATCCACAAACCACCCCTGGCAGCAATCCTCAGTATGGCCTGGAACGGGTTCTTCGGGCCTGCCGATGCAGGTACTACGAACGGTTTTTCGCCGGGTCTTCGCCCGTTCGTAGTCCCGCCTTCAGGCGGCAAGGGCCATAATGAGAATTGCTGCACCCCTGGAATCGGCCCGGGCGCATCTCACCTCTGCTGGTCCTGCACCTCTGAGGTGGGTCCTTCTGGGATTTCCGGGGTCTTAGAACCAGTTGCTTTTCTGACTGATGGAAAGATCGGCGCGTACGAGTACACACCCAATGCCCCGCGCCTCTCAGAAGGCCTCCCCCCTACCCCTTCAACTGCCGCTTGAACCACGGGCGGATCAGCAGGAACGACAGGATGAGGAAGAAGACCAGCACATAGACCTTGTTCACGAACCAGAGCAGATGCCACAGGTCCCAGATCGGGTCGCGCAGGTAGAAGAAGAACTTCACGACGACAATCACGACCTCGACCCATGAAATCAGCGCGGCCGCCCACCAGGCCCAGCGATGGCGATACCACATGAGATGCGCCAGCCAGAGATGGGCCACCCACCAGAAATCCCACATGATCGGCGCCGCCACACCAGGGTTGCCCGCCTTTTCCTCTGCCACCACATAAAGAATCGGCGCAAGAAACTTGATGACCAGCGTCCAGGTCGCCATCACCACCAGCGCAAAGACACAGATCTGGACGGCGTCAGGCTTCCGTTCGTCTACTGCGCGCATTCCGATTTCTCCTATACGAAGCGATACCCAGCCACACCAGCGCGGCGGCGGGCCCTGTACTATAAAGCAGATGGTTCATCGCGTCGACCGAGACATAGTTTGCCGCCGGAAACAACGGACTGTACCAATCGTTCAGCGCCCAGACGGAGAAGAAGAGCGTCAGCCCCCGATAAAGCCCGGACCACAGTACGCCCGGCCCCCACAGCGCCAGCGCGGTGCAGGCCGCCTCCATGCAGACAAGGCGAAAAAGCCCCGCTGCCGTAAAGGCGCCGGAGAGGATACGCCCGCCCTCAACCACCTGCGGCGCACTCAACAGTAAACCCAACAGTGCGGCCAGGATCCAGCCAAGGCGCGCGCGATTGCCCCGCACCCACAGTCCCACCAGAACACGGCGCAGGGTCCACTCCCAACAAACGCCCAGCACCCACGCCACGGGCAGGGCCCACGCGAGGAGACGCGGCATAGCGACGTAGAGGGAATGATCCGCATAGGTGAAGTAGGTCCAGCCCGTCGCGTACGCCATCAGGACGCCGCTCAGGTTCAGCCCCACCGCGCCAATGACCAGCGTGGTCCAGAGAATCGTGCCAAGGCGACCCAACAATGCCGGGCGCCGCAACAGGGGCACCTTCGACAGCCACATGAAGAGGAATCCGACCGCCGCGACGGCCAACGGGAGCCCCAGGAAGATGAATCGTCGATAGGCAGGCCGCGTGAACACGCTGAACGCAGGCACGCAAAGGGCGGCACCCGCAAGGGCCAGCAGGCAGAACGTCAGCCCCCACGCAGGCCAGCCGGTTCCTGCGGACGGTGCTGGGCGCGCATCGTTCATGGTGGCGAGGACTCGAAGGATTCCGCCTCCATCACGCTGAAGAAGAGGCGCTCGTAAGATGCGGCCAGCCCCGTGATGTTGAGTCCGCCGGCGACCACGAAGGAGGCCGTAAGCGGAATCCATCCGTCATCCTGCTCCAGATCGAACGAGCCGACCGCCCAGTACACATGCGACGGCTCCCAGGGCCACGTGAGCAAGAAGGCGCCTGCTTCCGTCCTTTGGATCGCACTGTGGCTATGGCGCACAACGGGGAGCGGCGGGGAAACCGCCATGGGGTCGAACGTCTCCGCCGCCGCACCGACTCGCTCGATGAGCACATTGGCAATGGTGACATCGGAAAGTGGGCGCCCGTCTTCCGGCTGGGTGGGCACGCTGCCGATGGCGAGAACCGTATCGAGGCCATCGACGACATAGCCAAACACGGCATGTGCCGAGGTGAGCGGTGGCTGGTCGAAGTCCAGCGCGTGCGTCGGCCGCAGCGTGATGAAGAACTGGCTGCCGTTGCTGTTCGGACCGCTGTTTGCCATCGACACCGTACCGGTCACGCTGTGACGAAGGTTCGTGCTGAATTCGTCGTTGAACCGATAGCCCGGGCCACGAGTCCCCAGTGCGCGGGGAGCGCCGGCCTGAATCACGAAATTCGACACGACGCGATGGAAGACCAATCCGTTATAGAACGGCTCCATGCTGGTCCGTCCACGGTCGAGGTCGACCCAGGGGCGCGTGCCCTCCGCCAGCGTCACGAAATTCGCAACCGTCCGCGGCGCTTCTTCGTACTCCAGCCGGATTCGAATGTCGCCCATGCTGGTTTGCAGGGTCGCGAACAAGCCATCAGTGGCCAGCGCCACCTGCGCCATCAGCATGCATAGCGCGGCGGCCCAGAGCCAAGGTCGGTCCTGGCCGCAATACCGGATTTTCCGAACCGGCGCGATCACAGCGGCAGGTTCGCGTCCGTCACGGCGCCCAGCGAGGCCGAACTTACGTGACTCGCATACTTGGCCAGCACGCCCCGCGTGTAGCGCGGCTTGGGCTGTTTCCACTTCTTCAAGCGCTCCTTGAGTTCCGCATCGGAAATCTCCAGCGTCAGCGCGCGCGCCTCGGCGTCGATGGTGATGCCGTCGCCGTTCTTCACCACGGCAAGCGGGCCGCCCACATAGGCCTCCGGGGTGATATGCCCGACCACAAATCCGTGGCTGCCGCCGGAGAAGCGGCCGTCGGTGATGAGGGCCACGTCTTTGCCGAGGCCCTTGCCCATCACCGCGGAGGTCGGGCTCAGCATTTCACGCATTCCCGGACCGCCCTTCGGTCCTTCGGAACGAATCACGATGACGTGCCCCTTCTTAATCCTTCCATCAAGAATCGCGGCCAGCGCCTTTTCCTCCGACTCGAAGACGCGCGCCTTGCCGCTGAAGCGGAGCCCTTCTTTCCCGGTGATTTTGGCCACCGCGCCACCAGGCGCCAGGTTACCGTAGAGGATCACCAGGTGGCCGGTCGGCTTGATCGGGTCTTCGAACGGACGGATGATCTGCTGTCCCTTAGGATAGGAGGGGGCATTCTTCAAATTCTCCGCCATGGTCTTGCCGGTCACCGTGAGGCAGTCGCCGTGGAAGAGGCCGCGGTCGAGCAGCATCTTCATGAGCGGCACCGTGCCACCGATCTTGACGAGCTCGGACATCAGGTAACGGCCACTCGGCTTCAGGTCCGCCAGCACGGGAACGCGTTTGCCAATCCGGGTGAAGTCGTCGAGTGTGAGCTTCACGCCCGCGGCATCTGCCATGCCCAGCAGATGCAGCACGGCATTCGTGGAGCCGCCCAGCGCGGTGACCATGGTGATGGCGTTTTCGAAAGCCTTACGCGTCATAATATCGCGGGGCCGGATCCCCTTCTTGATCAGCTCATGCACGGCAGCGCCTGCGCGGCGGCAGTCGTCGATCTTGTCTTTGGAAACCGCGTCCTGCGCGGAGCTGTTCGGCAGGCTCATGCCGAGGGCCTCGATGGCGGAGGCCATGGTATTGGCGGTGTACATACCGCCGCAGGAGCCTGGCCCTGGGATCGAGCAGCTTTCGATCTGGTGCAGTTCCACATCGTCGATATCTCCACGCGCATGGGCGCCCACCGCTTCGAACACGGAGACGATATCGACCTTCTTCTTTTTGTGCACGCCGGGGCGGATGGTGCCACCGTACACGAAGACGGCCGGTCGGTTGAGGCGCGCAATAGCGATCATGCAGCCGGGCATATTCTTATCGCAGCCGCCGATGGCCACGAGCCCGTCGAACGCCTGGCAGCCCACCACGGTTTCGATCGAGTCGGCGATGACATCCCGCGAGACGAGGCTGTATTTCATCCCCTCCGTACCCATGGAGATGCCGTCGGAAATGGTGATGGTGCCGAAAATGACGCCTTTAGCGCCTGAGTCATCGACGCCCTTGGCCGCTTCGCGCGCGAGTTTGTCGATGTGCATGTTGCATGGGGTCACCATGCTCCAGGTCGAGGCCACGCCGATCTGCGAGCGCTTGAAATCGTCGTCGCCGAACCCCACCGCGTGCAGCATGGCGCGGCTGGCGGCGCGCTCGACGCCCGTTGTGACGGCGGACGAGTAGGCTCGATGCAGGGAGTCGGACTTTTTCGGTGTCTTCTTTGCGGCCATGGTGCGGTGTTCTCCTTTTGAAATGCGGCTGGAACAAAAGTTCCATTCGGTGGAAGAAAAGTTCCATTCGGTGGAAGAAAGGTTCCATCCAGTGGAACTCCCGTTCCATGGAATGGAACAAAAGTTCCACACATTGGAACTCATTTTCCATGAAATGGAAAGAGCGAATGCGGCGGGCGGGCGACAGCGGGAGCAGGATGCTCCTGCCACTTTGAGGCGGGAGGCAGACAGAAAGTAGTGGGAGCTTCCAGCTCCCGACAGTGCAAGCGGGAGCAGGATGCTCCCGCCACTTTGGGGCGGGCGGCAGACAGAAAGTAGTGGGAGCTTCCAGCTCCCGACAGTGCAAGCGGGAGCAGGATGCTCCCGCCACTTTGAGGCGGGCGGCAGACAGAAAGTAGTGGGAGCTTCCAGCTCCCACTTCAGCGGAGAGATTTCCCTTTCAGAACGAATCTGATTCACCCGCGACACAAGGTCGCGGGGGTCTCCCATCGACGAAGCGGCTCCGGGTCTCCCAGCGACGGGGCGGCTCCGCTTCCGGGGCCGGGGACACAAGGTCGCGGGGGTCTCGCTCCAAGAACCTCACTGGCAGGATTCGCAGACGCCGCCGTTGAGCATGGCCTCGAGACTGCACGCGGCCAGGGCCTCTTCGGCCGCGGCACTGACCTCGACACCCATGACGCCTCGTTTCTCTTTCTTTACCGCAACAGTGGCCTTCTCGATGTTCGAGGCGCCGAGCGTGCGTAGATAATAGGTCGTCTTCAACCCCTGGCGCCAGGCGGCACGGTACATGTGCGATAAGGTCTTCATGTCGGGTGTGGCGAGGAAGAGGTTGAGGGATTGCGCCTGGTCGATCCACTTCTGTCTGCGCGCGGCGGCGCGGATGATCCAGGTGTATTCGATGCCGAAAGCAGTAACATATCGCGCCTTGAGGTCGTCGGGTACGCTGGGGATGTCCTGTAACTCGCCGTCGAAGTATTTGAGGTTGTCGATCATCTCCTGCGACCACAGGCCGCGCGCCTTCAACTCGCGGGCCAATGCGTCGTTGAGCACGATGAAGTCGCCGGAGAGATTGCTCTTCACGAAGAGGTTTTTATACGTGGGCTCAATGCAGGGCGTGGTGCCCATGATGTTGGAGATGGTGGCGGTGGGCGCAATGGCCAGCACGTTGGAGTTGCGCATGCCCTGCTGCGCGATCTTCTTGCGCAGCGGCGCCCAGTCCATGCGGCCATCGCGGGGCACGTCGACCGGCACGCCGCGCTCGCTTTCGAGCAGGTCGAGCGTGTCCTGGGGCAACAGGCCGCGGTCCCACTTGGAGCCTGCATAGCTGCCGTAGCGGCCGCGCTCGGCGGCGAGGTCGCTGGAGGCTTCGTAGGCGTAGTAGGCGATGGCCTCCATGAATTCATCGTTGAATTCGACCGCTTCCTCGGAGGCGAAACAGATGCCGCGCCGGTAGAGGGCGTTTTGAAGGCCCATGACGCCGAGCCCGACGGGGCGGTGGCGCAGATTCGCGGTGCGAGCGGCCTCGGTGGGATAGAAGTTGATGTCGATGACATTGTCGAGGGCGCGCACGGCGACGTGAATGGTGTCGCGCAGTTTCTCGTGGTCGAGGCTGCCGTCCTCGCGCAGGTGCGTGTCGAGCACGATGGAGCCGAGGTTACAGACGGCGGTTTCGTCCGCACCGGTGTTGAGGGTGATCTCGGTACAGAGGTTGGAGCTGTGGATGACGCCTGCATGGTCCTGTGGGCTGCGGAGGTTGCAGGCGTCCTTGAAGGTGATCCAGGGGTGCCCGGTTTCGAAGAGGGCGCGGAGCATCTGTTTCCAGAGTTCGATGGCCTCGATGCGGCGCCCGAAGATTTTGCCTTCTTCGGCGAGTTCCTCGTAGGCGAGGTAACGCTGTTCGAAGGCGGCGCCGTAGGTTTCGTGGAGGTCGGGCGTTTCGTTGGCGCGGAAGAGGGTCCAGTGTTCGCGCGCTTCGAGCCGCTTCATGAAGAGGTCCGGCACCCAGTTGGCGGTGTTCATGTCATGGGTGCGGCGGCGATCGTCGCCGGTGTTCTTGCGGAGTTCGAGGAAGTCCTGGATATCGTTGTGCCACGACTCCAGGTAGGCGCAGCCGGACCCACGCCGCTTGCCGCCCTGGTTCACCGCGACCAACTGGTCGTTGTGCAGTTTGAGGAAGGGAATGACCCCCTGACTCTCGCCGTTGGTGCCCTTGATATAGCCGCCGGTGCCGCGGACCGCGGTCCAGGAACCGCCGAGACCGCCGGCCCATTTGCTGAGAAAGGCATTCTCGGCGATGCCGCGGACCATGATGCTCTCGATGCTGTCATCGACTTTGTAGAGGTAGCAGGAGGAGAGCTGGCTGTGCGGCGTGCCGCTGTTGAAGAGCGTGGGGGTCGAGGAGCAGAAGCGGCGGCTCTTGTAGAGGTTGTAGAGACGGATGGCCCAGCCTTCGGGGTCGTCGGGCTCTTCGCGGAAGAGGCCCATGGCGACGCGCATCCAGAAGAACTGCGGCGTTTCGATGCGCTCCGGGGCGGGGCCGGTCTTGTCGATGATGAGATAGCGGTCGTAGAGGGTCTGGAAGCCGAGGTAATCGAAGCCGAGATCGGCGGAGGGATCGAGGGCGTCAGCGATGCGCTCGATGTTGAAATCGAGCAGGCGCCGGTCGAGTCGGCCGATGCGTACGCCGTGCTCGATGTAGCCGCGGAAGGCGGTGCGGTGGGCGTCCTTGAGGCCAGCGAGGCCGTCGCGCAACACGTCCCAGCCGAGCACTTCCTCGTAGATATAGGAGAGGAGGATGCGTCCGGCAAAACGGGCGAAGTCGGCATCGCGCTCGATGAGGGCCTTGGCATTGAGCACGATCGTCTTCTTGAGATCGTCTTCGTGAATCGCGTTGAAGAGGGATCGCTTCAACTCCGCTTCGATCTGCATACGGTTGAGGGAGAGGTCGAGCCCAATGGCCGCGAACTCGATGCGCGCTTTGAGGTCGGCGCCATCCCACAGGTAGTGCTCGCCGTCCTCGCGGCGCACGGTGAGCCAGGTGTCCTGCCCTTCAGCGGGGGTTCCGGTTTCCGCCTGCTCGCGCGCGCGGCAGTCGGCGCGATAGGCACGGTAGAGGATGTAGCTCTCGGCCACCTTGAAGTGGCCGGCGCGCATCAGTTCCTCCTGCACGAAGTCCTGCACGGTCTCGATGTGCACATATTCCTGGCTGAGCCTGCGGACGCGGTCAATGACAGCGGCGCAGACGTCGATGGCGGCGTCTGAGTCGAGGTGGAGGGCAAGGAAGGCTTTGCGAATGGCGATTTCGATCTTGTTGCTGTTCCAGGGGACGACCTGTCCGTTGCGGCGGATGAGGCGTACGCGCAAGCGGGTGGGCGGTGTGGCACGCCAGACGGTGCGGCGGCTGCGTTTGGTGACGAGGCTGCGGGCGACATCGTGGGCACCGCGATCGATGAGCACCTTTTCAATGGCGAGGTGCACGTCGAGAGGGGTGACGCTCGGCACCTGCGTCTCTTCCATGCGCCGATGCAGCACCTCGCAGACGGAGCGGGAGACGCCTGCGACGAAAGCGCGGTTGCTGTCGGTGAAGATCTCCTGCTTGTCGCGCGACAGTAGCAGATTGGTGAGTGCGCTACCGATGGTGTCGGCCACTTCCGAGAGGTCGAAGTCGGTCAGGGAACCGGCCACGTTCAATTTCACGGCAGGCGTGGTGATGCGCTCCTCGATGATGGCTGTTCCCCAGTTATAGCGGGGCATTTCCTCGTCGGATGCCTCGGCGTAGCGCTTGAGGGCTTCGTCTTCGAACAACAGTCGCTTCTCGATCATTCTACACTCCTCCTGTAACGCGTGCCTGCGCGTTTTGGCCGACCCTTCATCGACGTAAATTACACACTTCATTCACAAATCTTGTTCACCCGCGACACAAGGTCGCGGGGGTCTCTCCACCGCTGTGCCACCTGCGACGCGGGGTCGCGGGGGTCTCTCCACCGCTGCGCCACCTGCGACGCGGGGTCGCGGGGGTCTCTCCACCGCTGTGCCACCTGCGACACGGGGTCGCGGGGGGCTCTCTCGATCTAAAGCTCGTCGTCGTGGACGGCGGCGAGGGCCGATGACTTCTGGTACTCCGTCACACGGCCTTCGAAAAAATTCTGCTCTTTCTTGATGTCCATCATCTCCGCCAGCCAAGGGAATGGATTCGTGGCGCCAGGGCAGAGCGGCGCGAGGCCGCACCCTTCGAGGCGGCGGTCAGCGATGTAATCGATGTATTGTGAGAACTCCTCGGCGCTCAGTCCGACGGCGTTGACGGGGAGGCAGTCGGCGATGAACTCCTTCTCCAACGCGATCGCCTCGCGCATGAGGTCGCGCAGCTCTTCGCGGAATTCCGGCGTCCAGATATCCGGGTTCTCGTCGACAAGTTCCATCAGCAGGTTGCGGAAGAGTTCGATGTGGTTCGATTCGTCGCGCAGGGTGTAGCGGAACATCTGGCCGATGCCCGGAAACTTGTTCTGGCGATAGAGCGAGAGCACCATGCCGAACAGGCCGTAGAACTGGGTGCCTTCCATGCATTGGCCGAAGATGAAGATGTTTTTGGCCAGAAGCTGCTTGTTGGGGGTGAGCGTCAGATCGAGATCGCGACGCAGAGCGTTGGACGAGCGCATCACGAACTCGTTCTTCTTCTTGATCGTCGGCACGTCCTCGAACATCGCCTCGCACTCGTGGGGATTAATGCCGAGCGAGCTGATCATGTAGAGCAGGCTGTCGGCATGGATGTTTTCCTCGTGTGCGTGCCGGCCGAGAACCAGCTTCAACTCCGGGGCGGTGACGAGTTCGCGTACGACGTGGATGATGTTGTCGCCGACAATGCCTTCGGCTGCGGAGAAGTAGCCGATGCCCATCCGGATGATCCAGCGCTCGACATCGCTGAGCACCTTTTCGCTCTGCCACTGCTCGACATCCTTCTGCATCGGAATGTCTTCCGGCTCCCAGTGGTTGGCCTTCATGGAGCGGTAGAGGTCGTAGGCCCAGGCGTATTTGAGCGGCAGCAGGTT
>SLOV01000403.1 GCA_007132345.1 Kiritimatiellia bacterium | reverse complement strand
GTCGGCCGCATTGCCATTCCCTTCAATGGCGTCTACTCGGCAACGAAGTTCGCCATGGAGGCGCTTTCGGACATTCTGCGCGTCGAACTCGACGGCGCGGGCATTGCCGTGAGTCTCATCGAACCCGGACCGGTCGTCACCAATTTCCGAAAAACGGCGGTAGAGCAGGTCGAGTCGGCGGTCAACCTCGAGGCCTCTCCATTTGCCGCCATCTATAAACGCGAACTGCCGCGCAAGAAGGAGAATCCTTATCGTGACCTTGCCTGGTCGCGCCCTCCGTCCGCGGTGGCCGAGAAGATCCGGCATGCCCTGGAATCAAGCCGCCCCAAGCGGCGCTACTGCATCACCATGCCCGCCTATGCGGGCGCGATCCTTCGCCGCATCGCGCCCGACGCGCTGGTCGACCATTTCATGACCCGCGCCCTCCGCAAGAAACTCGCTGCCGCGTCGGAGTCGGACTGAGGAGTTTGGGAACCCTCAATGTGCGTACCTGCTGGCGTAGGACGGTCTACCAGGCCGTCCATCAGCGTATCGTTTATTCTTGGCCCGCGCCTGCTCACCATTCGCTGCGCAGCCGGAAGGCAGCGCTCGGTTCCGTGGTTGGCAGCGTGACGGAAAACCGGTCGTCGATCATGTCGATGATCGCATTGCTCTCCGTCTGCCACGGAACCACGCCGATTGCCGGGGTCGACTCCACCACAAAGCCTGTGGCACCCGTGCTCCAGCGCAATTGCAGCTCCGGGCCATCCGCGGCCATGTCGAGGGTCGGCGGTACGTCCGGCGGCACGGTAATGATAGAACTCATGTGTGGAACTTTTCTTCCATTCAATGGAAGAAAAATTCCATTCGATGGAACCCTGGATCAACCCCGCAGCAACTCGCGGACCCAATCGAAGACGAAACATTGCGCCTGGCCGTCATTCACCGTTTCGTCAAACGCTCTTTCGGCCGTAACGGCGCCCACCGGCCCGTCGAGCACGGCCATCGGCACCGGTTCGCGGGAGTGACCCCGCAACGAGACGGGTGTGCGATGGTCCATGGTGAGAATGAGCCGGTACGGTTCGCCCATCGCTTCGAGCCCGCGCCAGATGGGGCCGACGATGCGGGCATCGAACTCGGAGATGGCCTGCGTTTTCAATGCGGCATCGCCGCGGTGTCCGCATTCGTCGGGCGCCTCAACGTGAACATAGACGAAGTCGTTCCGTTTCAGTGCATCGAGCGCAGCGGCGGCCTTGCCTTCGTAGTTGGTGTCGATCCAGCCGGTGGCGCCTTCGACATCGATCACCTCCAGGCCCGCCAGCACGGCCAGCCCGCGCAGGAGATCGACGGCTGTGATCATGCTGCCCGAAAGACCATAAAGCTCGCGGTAAGAAGCGAGTTGCATCGCTTTGCCCTGACCCCAGAGCCAGATTTGTGACGCAGGCCGCTTGCCCGCCGCGATACGCGCGCGGTTGACGGGGTGGGCTTCGAGAATCGCGCGGGAGCGCGCCATCAAATCCCGGACGGCTTCCGCGCCGGGGCCGGAGGGCAGATGGGAGTCAATCCTGCGTTCCAGGATTTCGTGCGGCGGCTCGGTCGTGCAGTCGCTGGGGCCGTTCTGCCAGATCAGCAGGTGTCGGTAACTCACACCGGGTGCAAAGCGGATGGCGTCATCGGCCAACTCTGCCGCCAGCGCTTCAATGATCTGGTGCGCCTCGGCAGTAGTGATGTGGTCGGAGGCGTGGTCGATCATGACGTCGTCGGTCACGGTGACGAGGTTGCAGCGAAAGGCGACATCGTCAGGGGCCAGATCGAGACCCATGCCGGCGGCCTCGATGGCGGCGCGGCCGGTATAATTTTCTGCGGCGTTGTAGCCCATCAAGGCGAGGTTGCAGACATCGCTGCCGGGGGGCAGGCTGTCGGGCGCGGTTTGCACCATGCGGAGCTGGCCGGCGGCAGCAATGCGCCGCATGTTGGGCGCATCGGCGGCCTGTAAGGGCGTTCTGCTGCCCAACACTTCCACGGGATAGTCGCCCATGCCGTCGCCAACCAGATACGCAATTTTCATGGTCGATAGATTCCGTTCGTTTCGGTCATAGCTCGACGATGGGCGGGTGACCGTCCAGGCGGCACTGTTCCAGACGGGCGTCCGTTTTGCCGAGGTTGCGGAGATGGACGTCGCCCTCGACGATGACCCCCTGGCCGAAGACGATGTCGCCCTCAACGCGCAGGGAGCGGCATGCTCGGAGGCTGGGCGGATCGCCGGGGAAGCGGCGGTCGAAATCGGACATGGTCTTGTAGTAGCGGGAGTCGAGATGAACCGTCGGTGGAGGATGGCGCCGGTCGGGGTGCAGTTGCACACGCCAGTCCGTTGTGAGTTCGAAGGCGTCGGAGCGGACAGCCAGCAGGTCGTCGGTCGTTTTCACGGGAGAAAATCGATGCCGGTCCACGCGCAGGGCCGTTGCGCCTTTGAAGTTGGCAATGGCTGCGCCCATGGCGGATTCGAGCTGCAACACTGCCGGGCTTTCCGGGGCAGCGGGATTGAGGGTCTTGCGATTCACGATGAGCGGTAAATCGAGTTGTCCGTCTCCCTGCTGTAGCGCCTCTGCCAGCGCTTCAAGATCGATCCAGAGGTTGTTGGTGTTGAAGTAGGAAAAGCGTTCGATGTCTTCGAAGTCTTCGAGTTCCGCCTCGGGGCATTGGGCGCGTTCGCGAAGCAGGAGTTGGCCATCAAGCGATTGCGCCAGGTGCCCGCCTTTCCGGTCGGCGAGGGTGCGATCAGTGACCTCCATCATAAACGGGGCGCCGGACTGGGCGAAGTGAGCGAGAATCCCCAGGTCGAGTGTGGCCCCAAGGTTGTCGGCGTTGGAGACGAAGGCGTAGCGGAACTTTTGATCGAGGAGAAGGTCGAGCGTGCCGGAGGCAGAGAGGGCGGTGTAGATATCGCCGTGGCCCGGTGGGCACCAGGC
>SLOV01000101.1 GCA_007132345.1 Kiritimatiellia bacterium | reverse complement strand
CAACGCGGCCAGGCGCGTGGCGAACTGAGGCTCAACGTCTGTGACTTGATCGAGCATTGCGCCCGCTTCCTCGGCCTGGCCCGCGCCGAGCAGGCCGCGCACCATTCGCAGGACCAGATCGACATCGTCCGACGCCGCGCGCGCGGCGGTGTAGGCCGACACGGCTTCGTCCGAGCGGCCGGCATGCAAATAGAGATCGCCGAGCAAGGCCAGCATGCGCGGCGTGGCCGCATCGAGTCGCCGCGCCGCTTCGAGCGCCACACGTGCTTCGCCCGGCCGCTCCTGCGCCAGACGCACGTCGGCCAGCAGCCCCCAGTAGTCAGAGGAGCCGGGCCTGCGCTGCAACAGTTCCGTCAAGACAGCCGCGCATTCCCCGTAGCGGCTCTGCTCCAGAAAGACACGCGCGAGACCGAACAGTGCGTCGGTCGATTCGCCCCCCGCCAGCGCCGCGCGCCGATAGACCGATTCGGCCGAGACGAGGCGGTTCAGTTCGAGGAGGAGATAGCCGTGCAGCAGGAGCGTTTCTTCCGTCGCTTCCGGCGCGGCGGCCGGCCCGCGCAGGACCGACTCGGCCTCCAGCCATCGCGATAACATGACGAGCGCTCGGCCGAGCCCGACCTGCGCATCAACGAAGCCCGGCGCCTTTTCCAGCGCGTCGCGATAGGCCTGCTCGGCGGCCTCGTACGACTCCTGCCCCATCAGGAGATGCCCCGCCGAGAGGTCCAACGCCCCGCTGCCGCGGCCGTCAGCGCGCGCGGTTTCGATCAACTCAAGCGCGGCGGTCGCGTTGGTGACGGCCAGGGCGGCCGCCTCTTCGAGCAGCGCAGCCTCCTGTCTGCTGACCGTCGGCCGCTCGGCGAACAGGGTCATGGCGGGCAGCAGCCACAACAGGAACCAGACGCTGTAACGAGATCGTGTCATCGGTCCAACCTGAACTGGAGCGGCACCTGTACGCGCACGGCCACCGGCTCGCCGCCGCGTTGCGCGGGCTCGAAGCGCCACCGCTCAACCGCGGCGCGCGCCGCGCCGACGAAGACGTTGCCGGGCTGCGAGGAGATCACTAGGACCTCCGTCACCAGCCCTTCGCGCGTCACCACAAACTCGAGTTCGACCTGGCCCTCGATGCCGCTCTGGCGGGCCGACAATGGATAAACGGGCGGCACCTGTGCCAGTGGCCGGGGCGGGGTATCGATTTCGCCCAGTGTGAACACACCCGGCTCGATCTCCCAGTTCATGCCGCCCAAAAGCGCGCCGAAGTCGCCTGCAAACGAGGGCAGCGCCAGGTTCGGAAGCGGCAGCGCGGGTGTAGGTACGGCTGGGGCAGGCGCGGGGAGTTCGATGCGGATCGGCTCGGGCTCGGGCGTCGGCGCCGGTTGCGTTTCGAAGAGAGGCACCATGGGCGGCGGCGGCACGGCGATGGTCTCGACATCCCGCAGGGCGATCAGTTTGCCGACATCCGGCTGGTTCCACAACTGTACGGTGGGCAGGAGGGCGAACATCAGGAACGTGAGCAAGGCCGCGGCCCACAGTACCTGTGGCGACCAGGCGGGACGACCGTCCATCGGTGTGAAGGACATGCTCATGGGGCCACTCCTGCCGCAAGGCTCACTTGCGCTGCGCCCCCCAGCTTGCATTCGTCGATGACGCGCACCAGCCGGCCCGAGCGGCTGTCTTCGTCGGCGAGAATGATGACCGGGCGCTCCCGCTCGCGAATCAGACGGGCCACGAGTGCGCGCAGACCATTGATCGGGATGGGCTGGCCATCGAAGTAGACCTCGCCCTCGGAGGTGACGGCGAGCAGGATGCTGTTCTTTTCGAGGTCCTGGGCACTCATGGCGGAGGGCTTCTGAATCTCGATGCCGGTCTCTTCGACGAAGACGGAAGTGACCATGAAGAAGATCAGCAGCAGAAAGACGATGTCGATGAGCGGCGAGATGTTGATCTCGGCGGTCATCTCTTCGTCGCGCAGGCTGCCGGCCCGGTTCAACATGCCGCTGCGCCCCCTTTCGCCGCGCCGTCCTCGCAGGCGGCGGCCAGCATGCTGCCGATGGCGCTGTAGCTGCTCAGGAGCCGGGTGCGCAAGCGGCCGAGGTTCAACACGCCGAAGACGCCGGGCAACGCGGCCACGAGGCCGAACTGCGTAGTGATGAGGGCCGAACTGATGCCGCGCGCCACCATCTCGGCACTGTCCGCCCCATGCCGGGAAACGGCGGTGAAGGTGTCGACCATTCCGGAGACGGTGCCGAGCAGGCCGAGCAGCGGCGCGGCAGCGGTGAGCGCCTTGAGCACAAAGAGATCGCGCTTGAGCGAGTCCCACTGCCAGGCGGACATGGCTTGAAAGCGTCGGCGCGCCGTCTTCCCGTCCGTCGCGGTCCGGTGCAGGTCGGCGACCAGACGCGGGATCGCGGCCTCATGGTGCTCCATGGTCCAGTTCCAGACGGAGGTGTCGATGTGGCCGGCCAGCCATTCGTCGAGATACCATTCGGCGCGCCCCGCGGCCGCGATGGCGTTGCGCAGTGCGTTGCGCAGCCGGAACCAGTAGGCCCAGATGCCGAAGAGGACCCCGGCGATCGGAATCAGGAGCCACCCGCCATCCGACCAGTAGGCGAAGATCGCGGCGAGGGCACGGCTCATGACGCCTCCTTGCCCGGCGGCAGATTGCGCACAAACCGAATCGCGGCCTGTTCCAGACCCGTCATCACCGCCTTGGCCCGGCGCGCCAGATAGGCATGCGCCAGGAGCACGGGCACGGCAATCGTGAGGCCGAACTGCGTGGTGATCAATGCTTCGGAAATGCCGCCCGACAACGATCGAGCGTCGCCGGTGCCGAAGATGGTGATGAGTTGGAAGGTATGAATCATGCCGGTAACGGTGCCCAGCAGTCCGAGCAGCGGCGCGGCTGCCGCGCAGATCGCGAGGGCGCCGAGTTCTTTCGAGACCTGCGGGGCCTGCAT
>SLOV01000046.1 GCA_007132345.1 Kiritimatiellia bacterium | reverse complement strand
TTTGAGTGTTACGTTTGAGCTTGATATTCGATGCCGAAAGGGATACATTGATGTTCGTGCGAATGACGGAAATCTATGGGATACGCATATCTGGCGCACGATGGAGAATGTTGTAATGAATCTTCGTAAATTATTGCCGGAAACGGCCATTCGAATGAACTTGGAAAGTGACACCAAAAAAGGGGTTGTCACGGAAATGATCGATAGTCTGATCGCGGCGGGTAAAATCCGGCATCGCGAGGCGGCATTGACCGCCATCATGGAACGGGAAAATAAGATGTCGACCGGGATGCAACACGGGATTGCGATTCCGCATGGCAAAACCGACACGGTAAGCGAACTGGTGGCAACAATTGCGTTAAAACCGGACGGTGTAAACTTCGAATCGCTCGACGGCCAGCCATCCACGATATTTGTCATGACCCTGTCGCCTTTGAATCGGGCCGGCCCGCATATTCAGTTCCTTGCGGAAATGAGTCAGTTGCTGAACGAACCGGAACGGCGCGTGGCCGTCCTTAATGCCCGCAATCCGCGTGAATTACTGGATGCGTTGACGGCGTAATCCGTCATTCAGTGCGGCATGACGCTCAATATCTCGATCAGTCGATTGATTTCGGTTTCTGTTCCAATCGTTATCCGCAAATAGTCACCGGTAGCCGGACCGGCGAACCAACGAGTAAGAATACGTTTTTCCCGTAATGCCGTAAATAGTTGTTTCGCCGTTAATTGGCAGGGTTTTATCCAGAGGAAATTAGTTTGCGACGGATACACGGTCCATCCTTTCCCTCGCAAAAATTCCGCCAGTCGTTCGCGATCATGGCGAATACGTTCCGTGGCACGGCGTGTGTGATCACGATCTTCAAATGCCGCCAGCGCGACACCCTGTGTCAGGGCGTTGACATTGTAGGAATCCTTGATCGAGAACAGCGCCGCGATGAGTTCGGGCGCTCCAATGACGTAACCGCAACGAATGGCTGCCAACGCATAGGCTTTAGAAAAAGTACGCAGCACCAGAACGTTCGGTAACTGTAACGCCAGATCCATGCAGTTGGTGTCCGCAAAATCGGCGTAGGCTTCATCGACGACGACGACACCCGGAAAGTTGCGGCAGAAAACCTCGATCCGATCGCGCGGATACGCCATGCCTGTCGGCGCATTGGGTGAAGTCAGGAAAAACAGGTCGGCATCGTCGACGACCGGATCGCGCCAGCTAAAATCAGGTCCCAACGATACGGGCCGTATCGCAACCGCGCGGATGGCTGCCAGTACGGCGTATAAAGAATATGATGGCTCGAAAAAGGCGATCGTGCGGTTGTCCTCGACGAAAGCACGGGTGCACAAGGCAAGTATTTCATCCGATCCGTTGCCGACGAATACCTGGTTGGGACGGCAATTATGCCGTTCGGATATACTCCGTCGCAATGTCGAACAATCGGGATCGGGATAACGGCGTAACGTTTGCGGATCGAAAGTGCGTAGAAACTCCGCTACGGCCGGCGATGGGCCGTACGGATTTTCGTTGGTGTTCAGTTTTATCCAGCCCGGCTCGTGAATCTGTTCGCCGGGTATATAGGCGCTCATCTCTCGGACATTGCGGCGGATGGGGGACATGATGCTCCGGGATCGTTGACGTTATGGTTTTTCCTGTTCAAACCGGATTTCCGCCGATCGTGCATGGCCGTCGAGGCCTTCGACCGCCCCGAAGGCACGGATGACCGAAAGCGCCTTTTGCAGATTGGCGCGGCTGAATTCGATCGTACTGATCCGGCGCCGGAAATCGTCAACGGTCAATCCGGAAAACGAGGCGGCAGCACCGCCGGTCGGCAGCACATGGCTGGGGCCGGCCACAAAGTCGCCGGCGCATTCGGGCGTCCACGAACCCAGGAACACCGCGCCCGCGCCCCGGATGTGTTTCAGCACGGCGCGCGGCTGCTTGCAGACCAGTTCGAGGTGCTCGGCGGCGAAGCGGTTGCAGAGGTCCGCACCTTCTTCGAGGTTGCGCACCACGGCGATGCGCAGATTTGTGGGCAGTACCTTCAGCAGAAACTCGGCGCGGGAGAGGGTCGCGGCCTGCTTGACGGTCTCGGCAGCGGTGCGGCGGGCGACCTGTTTGGAGGTGGTCACGAGCAAGGCCCGCTCGTGGCCGGTGCCGTGCTCGAGTTGGGAGAGCAGGTCGGCGGCGAGATGGCGCGGGTCGGCGCTGGCGTCGGCGAGAATGGCCACTTCGCTCGGGCCGGCGACGAGGTCGAGATCGACTTCGCCATAAACGAGGCGTTTGGCGGCAGTGACGTAGGGGCCGCCGGGCCCGACGATCTTCTGTACTTTCGGAATCGTTGGCGTGCCGATGGCCATGGCGCCGATGGCCTGGATACCGCCGATGCGATAGATCTCGGTGGCGCCCGCGAGGTCGAGGGCGAAGAGGATGTAGGGGTCGATGTCGCGGTCGCGCCCGCCGGGGCTGCACGCGACGATCTCCTTCACGCCGGCGACGCGCGCCAGGGTGATGGTCATGAGCGCCGTGGAGACGAGCGGCGCCTCGCCGCCGGGGATGTAGGCCCCAACGCGGGCGAGCGGCTCGAACCGTTCGCCCAGGCGGCCGCCGCCGGGGGTGGCGATGCTCCAGTCGCGCCGCAGCCCGGCGCGCGCGAAGCGGGCGATGCGGCGGTCGCTCTCGCGCGCGGCTTTGCGGAAGTCGGCATCCACGGCACGGCGCGCGGCGGCGATCTCGTCGGGTGTCACGCGGAAGGCGGACGGGGCGAGGGTTCGCTTTTCGTATTTCCGGACGGCCTCGCAGACGGCGTCGTCGCCGCGGCGGCGGATGTCGTCGAGCACGATGCGCGCCACCTGCTCGGCCTCGGCGGAGAAGGCGGGGCGTTGGCAGAATGTTTCAAGGGCGGGAACTGGGCGGTCGGGCCGCCAGGCATCTATGGGAATATTGATCTTGGGTTTTTTCATCGTCGAATGGCCTCGTTCAAGCTTCCGCATCGTCCGCAGCGTGCGAGGGGCACGTCGCGTTCTTCGGCATAGACATGGTCGCATACGCTGCAGCGATAGAGCCGGGAGAGGGCGTGATGCGGGCGCCGCGCGACCAGGCTCACCGTCTCCCATGCATAAAGCAGGCCAACAAGGGCCAGATGCAACATAAGCGGGGCGAGAAAATAGGTGGAGATCGAGACCTCGATCATGGCGCAACTCCATTGTCGGGGCGCTGCGGCGCGCCGAAGGAGCGTACGCGCAGCCGCACCCAGTTGGTGGAGGCACCGGGTTGCAGGGTCCAGGCCCGCACGCCCTGAACCAGCGCGGCGTTCAGGTCGCGGTCTTCGGTGCGCGATTCGAGAAGGACCTCGCTGAACCCGCCCTCTTCATCGGCCCAGGCCTGGACCACCGCTTCCCAGGCGCGGCTCTGGCGGGCGGTCAGGTTGTCGGGCCAGGGGCGGGTCTGGATTTCGTCGGCACGGGCCCCTTGCATGAACAGGAGATGGACGGCCTCGGGATCGGGCGGGGCAAGCCGCTGTGTGGGCTCCAGAAATTGGGGCGGCTCGCGCAGGCGCTCGAGCCGGGCGGTGGCGGCGGCGGCCAGACCGTGATCAAACCCGTTGGGGCCGACTGCGGCAACGTCCGCTACGGCGCTGCGGGAGAGGAACTGTCGCTCCTCCCTGGGCAAGTCGAGCGCGGGCGGGCTGCGCGGTGCCGGGGCACCCAGCGGTGCGCTGAACCCGATGGAGGAGGGGAGGGAGAGCAGTACAGGCGTCCAGGCAGCGCGGGTGGCGTCGAGGGTTGGCCCGTTCTGGCCGGAGCGAACCAACGCGGTGACTGAGGGGCGGGCCATGGCGTAAGGGCGCGGGGGTGCCGGGCGGCTGGAGGGTTTCAGCAGGGTAAAGAGCGCCGCGTGCCAGGCGAGTACGAGCAGGAATAGCAGCAGGAGCGTGCCGGCACGTAACTCGCTGGGGGGCGCGACTGGTTGGATGCGTTCGGCGCGCGTCATGGCATTGTAACCCGCGTGGCCAGGACGATGTCGGTCATGCCTTGCTGCAGGGCGATGTTATAGACCCGCACGAGGGAGGCAAAGGGAACGCGGGCATCGGCCTCGATGAGGAGGGTCGCTCCTGGCTTGCGATGCAGGGCGCGCGCCAGGGCCGCATCGAGCGCTGCGAGCGTCGTGCGCTCGTCGTTTAGGAAGATGAGTTCTTCCTGGGCCATTGTCACGACAATGGCATTTGCGTAGGCGGCACCGTCGGTAAAGGGCGCATCGGGTAAGGCGATGGCGATGCCCGGCTGGAGCACGAATGGCAAGTTGAGCAGGAGGAAACCGATAAAGAGGAGGATCACATCCACGAGTGCGGCCATGCCGACCACGCCGCGCGGGCGGCGGTTGCGCGGTGCGAGGCTGGGGCGAAAGAGGAGCAGGCCGTCAGACGGGCTGGGCGTCGGGCTCATGGCGCACTCCGCGTGGCTGGCTTTGACGGCTGAGAAGAAACTTCATGATCTCCGCGGCGGAGCGATCCATCTCCTGAATCAGGCGCCGCACTTTGCCGGAGAGCAGGGCATGAACCGCATAAAGAGGGATTGCCACGACGAGTCCGGCGGCGCTGGTAATGAGGGCCTGCCAGATGCCACCGGAGAGGTCCGCGGCTTCGATGAGCGGCGAACGCTGCTGCATGATGTAGAAGGCCTGCATCAACCCGAGCACGGTGCCGAACAGGCCAAGAATCGGGGCGATATGCGCAATGCCCAGCAGCATGTCGAGATTCCGTTCCAGCCGGGGAATCTCGGCAAATCCGGCTTCCTGAATGGCGGCGCGCATGGTGGGTTCGGGTTCGTCGTAATGGAGAATGGCGGCGCGGGTGACATTCGCGATGGGGCCGGGGGTGTCCTCGCAGATGCTGACGGCTTCCTCGATGTTGCCGCGCCGGAGCACGGTGAAGAGCCCCTCCAGGAAGTCCCTGGGGGCGATGGTGGCCCGCCGGAGTTGAAGCCATCGCTCCAGGGTGAAGTACATGCCCAGCAAGGAACACCCCACGATGATCCAAAGGACGGCTCCGCCTTGGCTGAAGATTTCGGTTCGAGTCATGCTGCTGTCCGTGAAAAAGGCGCGGGTTCCAAACGTGTCCCTCGCACTATGCCGCAGAGGCGTGGTGCGGGCAAGTCGCGCCTGCCCGCCAGCAGCAGTTCTCAGGATGGCCCGGAACGGGGTTCTTCGGGCCTGCTGAAGCAGCTACTATGAACGGTCTTTCGCAGGGTTTTCGCCCGTTTGTAGTCCCGCCTTCAGGCGGCAAGGGCCATCTTGAGAATTGCTGGCCCGCCAGGTCTAAAGGATGATTAATTGCTCCAATCGAATCCTGCGGATGCGCCGCTCGGCTTCTTCCGCCGCGGGAATGCCTGCATCGACAACCCGCTCATAGATCTTGATGGCTTCGCGCCACTTGGCTTCGCTTTCCTTTATGGCCGCCGCTGCGAAGGCGGCGCGCGTAAACCAGACGGTCCCGATTGGCTCCCCGACCTTCCAGGCTTCGAACGTCTTGTAGACGACATCCATGTATCCCTCAAAGGCCGCGGAGAAATCCCGGACTTTCTCCTGGCTGCGCGCCATCTTATAGAGGGCCTGAAGTTTCAGTTCCGGGTGGGCGTCGGGGTGATCGAACACCGCTTTGTAACGGGCATAGGCGCGCTGGAAGCGGTCCGCATCATCGGCGCCGGCCATGGTGTAGTGGCAGTCGCCAATGCGGCCAAGCGCGGCGGGTGCCAGGTAGCTGTCGGGCCAGTCGTTGAGGATCTCTTCAAACGCAAGAATGGCGGAGGCGAATTCGCCAAGTTCGGTGAGCGCATCGCCATGCAGAAAGCGGGCGTCGGGCATGAGCGGGCTGTTCGAATAGTTCCGGGCCAGCAGCTTGACGTGCTCGATGGCGCGCGGGAAGTCCTTGTTGGCATAAGCGGAGCGGGCGGCCTCCAGCAGGGCGCGGGGCGCTTCGCCGCTGCGCGGGAACGAGTCGACCAGCCGCAAATAGTGGGCCTCCGCTTTTTCGTAATCGCCCAGATTATAGTGGTGCTCGCCGAGCCACATCAGCACACGCGGCGCCCAGCGGGATGCCGGGTATCGATCGAGAAACTCGCCGGCAATCTGCACGGCGGCCTCCGGTTCGGCCATCATGTGATGGGCAAAGCCACGCATATAGAAGGCCTGCTCCGCCGGTTCGCTCTCGGGGAAGCGCTCCAGCAATGCCTCGAAATCGGCATTCGCATCGGCGAACTCGCCAAGCCGATAGCGGCCGACCCCGCGCCGATAAAGCGCTTCGGGGAATCGCCGGCCTTCCGGGAAACGCTCCATCACCGTTTCGTATGCAGAGACGGAATCGTCCCATCTTCGTAGCTCTTCATGCAGGCGCGCCAGCCGCATGGCGGCGGTTTCCGCGAGGGCCTCGTCGCTGGCTTCGTCCATCAAGCCGCGCAGCAGCGACTCGGCTTCCTCAAAGGCCTCACGGCGAATGTGGCAAAGGGCACTTTGGTATAAGGCCTTCTCGGTCCATGCATGTTCGGGAAACATGTTGATGAACTGGCCGTAACTCTCCAGCGCAAGCTGCGCCTGGCCGTCGGCCAGATAACTGTCCGCGGCCTTGAAGAGGAACTCCGCCTTTCGTTCGTCCTCGCGCGCGGCCAGAGCCGCACGATCGAAGGCTTTGGCGGCCTCCGCGTACCGGGTCAGTTCCCACAAACACCAGGCGCGCCCTGCCATCGCCTGAATCGCGTCCGGGCTGTCGGAGAAGGCTTCCAGATATCGCTGGTATTCCGCAAGCGCCAGCTCGTAGAGGCCCTGATCGAACAGCAGTCGCGCCAATTCAAGTTGCACGGCCCCGGCTTCGGCCTCGGACCGCTGCCCACCCACCGCACTGCGTAGCACGGAAAGCCCCCGCTCCGTCTGGCCGGTCCGAATGAGCAGGCGCCCCTGCGCAAGCCGTGCACGCGTCCGCTCGCCGGAGGCAGGTACAAGCGCCAGGCCACTTTCCAGCAAGGCCAGGGCTTCTTCCTCCCGACCCAGCGACTCCTCGATCTCCGCAAGGGCGAACGAGGCCGTGGCGCGCGGGGCGGCTGCCACCGTGTCGTGTTCGAGCAGCGGCTCGAGAGTGGCGCGTGCTTCCTCCTGCCGCCCCTTGCCAAGCAACAACTGCCCCAGCCAGAGCCGCCCCTGTATCGCGGCTGGGTCGCCCTCGTGTTGTTCCACGAGCCGGGTCAGCCGCTCCTCCGCCTCCTCGCGCCGGTGCTCGCGCAGCAGGCCGGCGGCGGCGTCCAGCAGGAACTCCGCGCCCTCCGGCGTTTCGGCGTGCGCTTCGTAAGCGCGATCGAGCAGGGCCAGGCCTTCTTCGGTCTTGCCTGCCGCCAGTAACGCCCGGCTGCGCAGCAGCCGAGCGCGCGGCAGAATGTCGCTGTCCTGAAATCTGGCCTCCAGCGCAATCAGTCTGGAAATAGCGGCCGCGTGTTCGCCCCGCAGGTACTCCAGGCGGGCCAGCCAATAGCCATGCAGGGACTCCAGCGATGCGCCCGCCGCGTCCGGTTCAATTTCCGTCAGCCGCTGCGCGGCTTCCTCGTATCGCTCCAGCCCCACCCATGCCTCGGCCAGTAGCAAGGTCGTGCGAACGCGCCCTTCGGCGTCGTCGACGCGATTCAGGTGCTTTTCCAGATGGCGAATCGCCAGATCATAGAAGCCGTCTTCCAGCGCCGCGGTGCCAGCCCGTAATGCACTCTCGTCGTCGGCGCCAGAACGGAACCAGCGCGCCTCCGCGTGCCCGGCAACGCCAAGGGGCAGCAGAATGGCCACAACCAGGCGACAGGTCGCGGTTACGTTGATCAGAGTCCTTCGGTTCCTTTTCATGCAGCAAATCCCTTACGCACGCTTAGACGCGCTTTTTGCCCCTCGCGCGGGGCGGCCCGGTTTCTTCCGTTGCGTAGGCTTGGCCTTCTTCCGGCGCACGGGCGCTTGTTTTGCAACGGCTCCGCCCGCCGCAAGAATCGGCTTCAGATACGAGCCTGTATGCGAGGCTTCACAAGCGGCAACCTCCTCCGGGGTTCCTTCCATCACGATGGTTCCACCGCCTTCGCCGCCTTCGGGCCCCAGATCGATGAGATGATCGGCAGTCTTAATCACATCGAGGTTATGCTCGATGATCACCAGCGTATTCCCCGCATCCCGCAACCGCAACAGCACACTCAACAGCCGATGTACGTCCGCGAAGTGCAGACCTGTTGTCGGTTCGTCCAGCAGATAGATGGTACGCCCAGTCGACTTCTTGCTCAACTCGGACGAAAGCTTCAAACGCTGCGCCTCGCCGCCCGACAGCGTTGTGGCCGGCTGGCCCACCTGCAGATAGCCGAGTCCCACCTCCACCAGGGTGCGCAACTTCCGCTCGATGGCCGGCACCGCACGGAAGAACTCCAGCGCATCCACGACCGTCATGGAGAGGACTTCGGCGATGTTCTTCCCGTTGTAGCGCACCTCCAGCGTTTCCCGGTTATAGCGCTCGCCGCGGCACTGCTCGCAGACGACGTAGACATCGGGCAGAAAGTGCATTTCGATCCGCAGCATGCCGTCGCCCTTGCACCGCTCGCAGCGTCCGCCCTTCACGTTAAAGCTGTACCGGCCCGGCCCGAAGCCCCGCACCTTCGACGCAGGCAGCTTCGCGAACAGATCGCGGATCAGGGTAAAAGCCCCCGTGTAAGTCGCCGGATTGCTGCGCGGCGTGCGCCCGATTGGCGACTGGTCAATGACGATGGCCTTGTCGAGCTGGTTCAATCCCTTGATGCGGTCATGCTCGCCCGGCCGCTCGCGCGAGCCGTGGAAATGTCGGAAGAGCGCCTTGCGCAAAATGTCGTCCACCAGGGTGCTCTTGCCACTGCCCGAGACACCCGTCACGCAGACCAGCATGCCGAGCGGAATCCGGACATCGAGCCCCTTCAGGTTGTTGGCCCGCGCCCCGACGATTTCGATGAACCCCTTCTCCGGGGTCTGTCGCTTCTCGGGCACGGCGATCTGAACTTCGCCGTTGAGATAGCGCGCCGTCACCGAACCTTCGCATGCCAGCAGCGTCTTCAGCGGGCCGGCACAGACGACCTCGCCGCCGTGCCGGCCGGCGCCGGGGCCGAGATCGAGAATATAATCCGACTCGCGAATTGTCTGTTCGTCATGCTCCACCACCACCACCGTATTGCCCAGGTCGCGCAGGCCGCGCAGCGTGTTCAGTAGCCGGTCGTTGTCCCGCTGATGCAGCCCAATGCTCGGCTCGTCGAGCACATATAAGACGCCCACCAGGCCGGCACCGATCTGAGTGGCCAGGCGAATGCGTTGCGCTTCGCCGCCGGAAAGCGACCCGCTCTCCCGGTCGAGGGTGAGGTAGTCCAGCCCCACATTCACCATGAACCGGAGCCGCTGGCGGATCTCCTTGATCACATCATGCGAGATCTTCTGCTCCTGCTCCGTCAGTTCCGTCTCTTCGAAGAACCTGGTCGCGTCGCGAATCGACATCGCCGTGATGTCGTGAATCGACCGGCCATAGACCGTGCAGGCCAGCACCTCCGGCCGGAGTCGACGCCCATGACAGCCCGTGCAGGGCAGACGGCTCATGTAGGAACGGATGCGCTGCCGCGTGTAATCGCTTTCCGTCTCTTCATAGCGCCGGAACAGGCTGGGAATGACCCCTTCGAACGGCTTCTGATATGTAAACTTCTTGCCGCCCCGCCAGAACGTGAAGGAAACCACTTCGTCGCCCGACCCATGTAGCAGCAACTGCCGGAAATCCTCCGGCAGCTCGCGGAACGGAACGTTCATGGAAATATCGAAATGCTCCGCCACCGCGCGCAGTAGCTTCTTGTAATAAATGATCATGCGTCGCCCGCCCCGCCGCCAGGCCACCACGGCGCCGTCCTCCAGCGACAGGTCCGGATCGGGCACAACCAGATCCGGGTCGATCACCTCCATCGTCCCCAGCCCATGACAGCGCGGACAGGCGCCATACGGGCTGTTGAAAGAAAAATGGCGCGGCGAGAGGGTGTCGAAACTGATGCCGCAGGAGGGGCAGGCGTTCTTCTCTGAAAAGAGGCGTTCCGTCCATTCGTCCTTGCCCGCGTGGATCAGGGCCAGCATCCGGCCTTCGCCATGGCGCAGGGCCAGCTCCACCGAATCGGTCAAACGCGGCCGGATCTTGTCGTTGATCACCAGCCGGTCCACCACAACCTCGATCGTGTGCTTGGTCCGCTTGTTCAGCTTCGGCACCGCCTCCAGATCGTGGACCGTCCCATCGATGCGCACCCGCACAAAACCGGCCTTGCGAATGGAGGCGAAGACCTCTTCATGCTCCCCTTTGCGCCCCTCCACCAGCGGGGCCAGCAACATCAGGCGGGTCGGCTCGGCCAGCCCCAGCAACTGCTCCACAATCTCTTCGGCCGACTGCGCCCCAACCGGCCGCCCGCACTGGTGGCAGTGCGGCTTGCCGATGCTCGCGAAAAGCAGGCGCAGGTAGTCATGAATCTCCGTCGTTGTGGCCACGATCGAGCGCGGATTCGAGCCCGCCGTCCGCTGCTCGATCGCAATCGCCGGCGACAGCCCTTCGATGTGATCCACGTCCGGCTTCTGGAGCTGCTCCAGAAACTGGCGGGCGTACGCCGAAAGGCTTTCTACATACTTGCGCTGCCCCTCCGCGTAGAGCGTGTCGAAAGCGAGCGAGGACTTGCCGGAGCCGCTCAATCCCGTAACAACCGTCAAGGTGTCCCTGGGTATCCGCACCGTGATGTTCTTCAAATTGTGCTCACGCGCACCGACCACCAGGATTTCATGCATAGCTCTCATCTCACGAATGCTGTCTACAATCGAACTCGCAACCTTACCACGATTCTCTCGCTCCCGCGAAGGTCATTCCGCCCTGGAAAAAGGCGCTGGCAGGCTTACCCGCCTCCCGCTAAAGTACGCGCCGCAATCACGGGCAGCGCCCCTCTTTAAAAGCGCGCAGGAGGTCAGGTTATGAAACAAATCGAAATCATCCAGCAGGCAGCCGATCGACTCGCCGATGTCCAGCCCTCTTCCCCCATCTTGGTGGGCTTCGATGGTTTTGTGGACACCATCATTAAAGTCGTCGACGCGCGCACCGCGCACGACAACTTCGAGCCGATGGCCGAAATGACACAGTTCGCCGACCGCATCCGCGACGCGGCCGGCAAGAGCTGCAACATCGAGCTGGTGCCCCACATGGTCAAACTCGGCGGCAATGGACCGATTCTCGCCCACGCCCTTGGCGAACTGGGATACAAGATCACCTATATGGGCGCTCTCGGCCGCGACGGCATTCACCCCGTATTCCAGGAATTCGCAGACGCCTGCGAGCGCGTCGTCTCGCTCTGCGATCCCGCACATACCGACGCCTTGGAGTTCAACGATGGCAAGATTCTGCTTGGCAAAATGGG
The DNA here is from genome assembly GCA_007132345.1 of Kiritimatiellia bacterium. Classification (GTDB taxonomy): domain Bacteria; phylum Verrucomicrobiota; class Kiritimatiellia; order SLOV01; family SLOV01; genus SLOV01. The sequence goes on along the minus strand of SLOV01000046.1, from coordinate 88 downwards.
TAGCCTCGACGAAGTCAACTGGGTCAACCTCCTTGCCCACTTCCCCGACGAGGCCATCCGCGAACTCCTGAGCCGGATGGCCATGGTC
>SLOV01000356.1 GCA_007132345.1 Kiritimatiellia bacterium | reverse complement strand
GTGCATCATCACCGAGATCCCGGAGAAGGAGCCGCCGGTTCCGGCCGGGGGCGGCATGGGGGGCATGGACGGCATGATGTAAGGCCGCTTCATCCCTGAAGCCGATTCTGCCGGCGCCCCAGGCTTTCGGGGCGCCGGCTTTATCATTTGACAACCCGGCGGGATTCGCTATCGTCTCCAGCCAATTTACCCAACGACAGGATCTGGAGGTTACCGGTGGACGTGGAAATGCTGAACCAGGCCAAAGAGCGAATTCCCAATATTCCGTTGCTGATCAACGCCGTTTCAAAGCGGGTGCGTCAGCTCAATGCCGGTGCCCGCCCACTCTTCAGGGCCGATCCGCGCATGTCCAATATGGATGTTGCCATCACCGAGCTGGCGGAAGGCAAGCTGACGGTCGAGATGGTTCATCATCAGGGCAGCGAATCGGATCGGGGCGAAAGCCTGATTCAACTCTAAGCCCGCCGGGCCGGACCATGCCGGCAGCCACGGCGAAGAAGCATGCAGCCGAACCGGGCGTATTGGCCACGAACCGGAAGGCCCGGCGTAATTACCACATTCTCGAACGGTGCGAGGCCGGCCTGGTCCTGATCGGGACCGAGGTGAAGAGTATCCGGGGCGGGCGCACCAGCCTGGACGAGAGCTATGTACGTATTCACGAAGGGGAAGCCTTCGTGAGCGGCATGCATATTCCGGTTTACGAGCAAGGGAACCGCCATAACCATGCGCCGACCCGCGAGCGGAAGCTACTGCTGCACCGCCGCGAGTTGGATCGGCTGCATGGAATGGTGTCACAGAAGGGCTGCACGCTGGTGCCGCTGAAGCTCTATTTGAAGCGAGGGCGCATTAAGATGGAGGTGGGGGTCGCGAAGGGCAAGCACCTGGGGGATAAACGGGAGGACTTGAAGCGCAGGACGGCGGACCGGGAGGCGGAACGGGCGATTCAGGCCCATCGCGGACGTGGGTGAGGGGGAACTTGGGTCGTAAGGGCGGGTGTGTTTGTCCCCAGGAGAAGCTTGATCTGATTCACCCACGGGATAAACCCGTGGGGGTCTTTCCGCCAATTCGAAACGCTCGGGATAAACCCGTGGGGGTCTTCCGCCAGTTTGCCGCGTCGGGGTTGCACTGAAGTTTGGGGTACGGCCCCTTCAGCGGGGTTGGCCCATCAGGTCGAGGTCTTCCAGAACAAAGGGCGCTTCATAGGTCTTCATGTCGCTGAACACCTTCAGCACAATCCGCCCCGTCGCCGGGAATTCCCCTTCTGTTACGAACTCCAACGAGGACGTACCGCCCATCTGCATGGTGCTCCCCCGGTCCACCGGAATCGGGGTGCCGTCCTGCCTGAAGAACAGGGCCTCCTGAATCTGGTCGGCCGATCGCTCGACGCGAAGGGTCAGGCTGTTGCCATCGCCCCAGGCGCGTGGCCCAACCTCCTCGACTAAGGCTCCGAATCGACGCCCGGTTGCACCCTCCACGAAGCTGTCAATGCCGATGTCCACCTCTTCCGTGCTTGTGGCCACGCGATACTGTAGCGTGCCCGCCACGCGAGAGAGGCCGCGTGCATCGGCGCCCGGCGACACAAGCGGCACTTCGAAGACTACCGCCGTTCCGCTTTCCGAGAGGCGCGGCCAACTGATGCGACGATTCCACTCGCTGGCCGGAAGCAGGTCCTGCCCGTTGTCGGCTACCGCCTCCGTTACGACTCCTTCGTCAACGCTCAGGACGGCACCGTCGAAGCGCCCGACCAGACAAAGTTTGTAGCCCGCTTGCTCGTTAAAGGGACGGATACCATCGTCCGGGTTGTCATAGCGTACCCACTGCACGCCCGCCACGAGCAGTTCCGTGAACCCGCCCTCTTGCGCCGGGGCCGCCGGGACCGGCGGCTCCATGCCCAGTGCGGCGAGCATTTCGGAAAAGGCCTCCTGCGCCTCGGCAACCTCGGTCGCGTAGTCGAATAGCGGCGCCGCGCCCGCGGGAATCTCCGCCCGCACCGGGCCGGGAGCACCGAAAACCATTTCATTCAACCGGTCAGTCTCGCCGGTGCCCGACATAAGATCGTCCCCCCGGCCGAGCCGCGCCTGTTCGAGCATCCAGTCGGTGTCCTGCATCAGGGTTTCGATGGCGCTCATCATGTCTTCACCCTTCAAGGTTACACGAAGAAGGTCGCCGTCCTGACGGAAGTTGTTGAATTCGGAAGGCGGCGCGGGCAGACGAAAAGCCGTATCGAGGACCATCCCGCCGAGCATGGCCTGCATGAAGGGCTTGGAGGCCTGGAACTCGCTGCGGCTGCGCTCGACTTCGGCAAGTAACTCTGCCTCGTCGCGCTCCGGCATATCCATTGGCTCCTCGGGGTCCTCTTCATCTTCGGCAAGCGTCAGGGTCAGGCTGCCGTCCGGATGGCGTTCCAGTCGCGGCCTGTCACTGGGGCCACCCATGCCGCCGGCGAGGTCGAGCGCGTTGAGATCGGAGAAGTAAGCCGTGGCAAAGATCTCGGTCTTGCCGTCCGGGCGCACTTCGTAGCGGATGTCCTTCCACGCCTCGACGCCGGTGGAATCGTTCAGCATTTCGCGAACGTTCTGACGAGCCTGCGTTTTGGCATCACCGCCGCCACCGAACGCTTCAAAAGCCATTCCACTGACGACGGTGCGGCGTTCCACTTTGCCGGAGCCGTCGGGGTTCAGCGAATACTCGTCATAGATCTCGATACAGCCGGTCAGGGCCAGAACCAGCGCGAGGGCTGGGACGATGCGGGTCAGCAATTTCATCAGGTACCTCCTTGGCATTTTGCCGGGCGACAATATATCGCAAAGGCTTTGCGTCGGGGAAGCGCGCATTTCTCGATTCGCCGTTCGCCCCTTGCCGCCTCGCGCGGCAGGAGCGGAAGGCTTGGCTGCTAAGCGCTTCAGGAAGGGTCTGATTCACCCGCGACACGAGGTCGCGGGGGTCTTTCGACATCGGGCATAACGCCCGTCCGGGGCTACCACCCGCCGCCGCCGCCGCCACCACCGCCGCCGCCGGAAGAGCCGCCGCCGCCGGAACCGGAACTGGAGCCAGGCGCCGTGGAGGAGGAAGAAATGGCCGAAGTGAGCGCGCCACCGACGGCACCGGCCAGGGCCCCGGCACTGAGCAGATTACGGGATGGCCCCGTATACCAGCCCGGCGAATAGGCCGTGCGACTTCCCGTTGTCGGCCCCTGCGAGGCCGCTTGCAGGACATCGGCAAACTGTTTGGCCCATTCCTGTTCGACATCCAGGGCCAGCGCGTAGGGGAGCAGTTCCTCGAAGTGCTCCGGCGTGCGCTTCGGTGGATGCAAAGCCCGGAGCCGGTCCGTCTCCGCCACCGCCATATACATGCGCAGCCCGTCGAGATGATCCATGATCTTTCGGCCCAGCAGGGTCGGCGCCTTCATCAAGGTATAGAAGAGCCACGACAACAAGCCCACCGCCACAAGGCAAAGGGCCGCCAGCGGGGAGGTGATGCGGCCCAGCATGAAGATGGCGAAGACTTCGCCTGCCAGAAAAGGCACGGCAAAGAGCGTGGTGAAGATGGCGCCGGGCAGGTTGATGAGTCGGCCACCGGGTCCGAAGGTGGAGCGCCAGGCAGAGCCGGCGTTCATCAGCAAAGCCATAACGGCAAAGGTCCAGATCGTCAGCCAGAACCCCAGAAAGACCGCCTCCTGCGGCTCAGGACCCAGCAAGGTTACCCCCAGCACCGTGAGAAAAGCAATCGCAAGGCCCGGCAGCCAGTAAGACGTATTCCGCAGAAAATAGACCTTCTCGTAAGTGGCCACGAGAGACTTTCTCAGAGCGGTCACCGCCTTGCCGATGGTCTGATGGTTCCTCTGCTGGAAAGTGAGGGTTTGAGATGAAGAGAGCAGCTTGTTGTAAAGCTTCTGCTCTTCCGGCGGGGCTCCGGGCGCGGGCGGGGAGACCCGCTCGATGGTAAAGGTCCGCCCCTTTTGATGAATCTTCAGCGTCCCGTTCACCGCCATATCGATGATCCCGGCAGCAAAACACTTGTGGTCATATCCCATCTCGCGAATGAACCGTGCCGCCGCCGGCGAGATCCCGTCGGGCGGCTTGAACTGCGGAATGATCACCCCTTTCGCCGGGTCCTTTCCCACGGCGGACCAGACCACCAGGTAGTAACCAAGGACAACGAAGAAACCAACGATGCCGGCAAACGCACTGCGGTTGATGGTCAGCAGGCGCTGCGCTCGCGACCAGACAGACGGTTGTTCCACATGCCCCTTGGGCCAGGTGGTGACGATGGTCAGCCCCTCCCTCTGCCTGAGCGGCCGCGTTGTACGGTAATGAATGCGGCCATCCCGCACCGCGCTCTCCAGGAATCTCGCCGTGGAACCTTTGGGGCCCGTATAGCCTTCATGCGTCACCTCCGCAAGCGGGACACTCTCCGGCAACGAAACTGCGGCGCTGGCCGTTTCGATCGCAAAGGCCCACTCGTTGCCGGTCACGTTCCAGTACAACTCGTCGTGCTCTTCGAAAAAGCCGAGTTGATGCGCCGTGCGATAGGTCATGGTATAGGTGTACTCGCCCGGCTGCAAAAAGACGTTCTCCTGCCCCATGTAGACCTTCACGCTGTTCAACTGGCGCTTGATATGATGCGGCTCCGGTCTGCCGTCGCGTTGCACCTCCAGCAGCTCGAAGTCTACCCGCACCCGGTTGCCAAACCGGTCCCGATACCCCGTCGGAAAGTCCCGGTAGATGCCGCGCCGGATCTGCTGCCCTTCCGCCCGCACGCGGATGGTCTCCGTCACGGTCATTTCCGCGTTGGTGTGGACGGTAATGTCGCTATGAAAAGAAAGAATACGCTCTTGCGCCCGGGCCGCGATGGGCGTGAGCAGTAGGTAAAAGCACAGGACGGCCCAGATTCGAAGTAGCGTCTTCATGATGCGGTTCCCCCCGAGAAGCGGATTTCCGGACTTCGCGATTCCATTGCCGAGTCCAGTTCGAAATAGGGCTTGGATCGGAAACCGGCCATTTTGGCGATGACGTTGGTTGGAAAGGCTTCCACCAGGTTATTCATGTCGCGGACACTCCCATTGTAGTAGCGTCGCGCCATCTGCAAGTGGTCCTCGACTTCGACCAGGCTTTTGTGCAGGCCGAGAAAGTTCTTATCCGCCTTAAGGTCCGGATAATTCTCTACCAGCACCAGAAGCGCGCCGAGCGAATGGGAGAGGTCGTTCTCCACATGCTGCACGGAGTCCATCCCCGACGCCGTTAAACTCTCCGCGCGCAGCCGGGTCACTTCGCCCAGCAGGTTCCGCTCGTGTGCGGCGTAGGCCTCGACCGTCCGGACCAGGTTGGGAATCAGGTCGTGCCGCCGCTTCAACTGCACATCGATGCCGCTCCATGCCTCCTTCACCCGGTTCCGTCCCCGTACCAGGCGGTTGAAGGCCCAGATCGGAAAGCCGATGAGCAGCAGCAGGACCAAGAGAGGAAGAAGGGTGTTCATGGTTGCTAGAACCCTATTCACAAGAAATATAGTCGTAAAGGCATAACCCCCTCTTCGCACGTCTATTCCGCTGAATGCACGGCTTGACTTCACCGTCGGAAGCACGTAGCGCTCGAAACCGTCATGGCTTTTCACCTCGCCGAACTGATCATTCTCTGTCTACTGGCCGACTGGACGTTTCGCAAACTGCGCCTGCCCGGCCTGGTCGGTATGCTGGCGGTTGGCGTGCTGCTGGGCCCGTACGTCCTGAACCATCTCAGCCCCGAGCTGCTTGCGGTCGGCGCGGACCTGCGTCTTATTGCGCTGGTCGTCATTCTGCTGCGCGTCGGCTTCGAGTTGAGCCGGGCCACGCTCCACCGCGTCGGCGGGCGCATGCTGCTGCTCGCCTTTATCCCCGCGACGCTCGAGGGCGTTGTCATTACACTCGCGGCGCCGCGCCTCCTCGGCCTGAGCCTGCTCGAATCCGCCCTGCTCGGTTCCATTGTTGCGGCCGTCTCCCCGGCCGTCATTGTTCCGGCCATGATCGGGTTCATCCGGCGCAACATGGGCGCGGCGAAGGATATTCCTTCTATGGTCATGGCCTCCGCCTCGGTCGACGACGTCTTCGTGATCGTGGCGCACAGCGTGTTACTCGGGCTCTACCTCGGCGCGACCGCGAACCCGCTCTGGCAGCTTGCCGGCATTCCCGTGTCGCTACTTCTTGGCGGCGGTGTCGGCCTGGCGATCGGCGCCCTGCTGTGTCGCTGGTTCGACCGGCACAATCCGCGCGCCACCAAGCGGGTACTGGTGGTCACTGCGCTTGCGATTCTTCTTCTGCGCCTGGAGCAGGTCTTGGCCGCGTGGGTGCCCTTCGCCGGGCTTGTGTCCGCCATGGCCATCGGTTTTGCGATTCTGGAGCGACGCGAACACATGGCGCACGAGCTATCCGCCAAACTCGCGAAGATCTGGGTCTTTGCCGAAATCGTCCTTTTCGCCATGGTCGGTGCGCAGGTGAATGTCGGGGTTGCCTGGGATGCCGGGCTGGCCGGGCTGGCCGTGATTGGGATTGGGCTGCTGGCGCGCAGTCTCATGGTTCATCTCTGTTTGCTGGGCAGCCGCCTGAACGTCGCCGAGCGATTCTTTGTGATGGTCTCCTATTTCCCCAAAGCCACGGTGCAGGCGGCGATTGGCGCCGGGCCGCTGCTGGCCATGCGTGCCGCGGGACTCGACACAGGGCCTGGCGAATTGATTCTTGCCGTGGCCGTTCTCAGCATCGTGGTGACGGCCCCTCTCGGCGCTTGGGCGATTGCCTTCGTTGGCGAGCGGGTATTGGAACCGGCCCCCGTAACGGTGCACGACGCACTTGATGCGGCCATCGAAAGCCACGCCGGCGAAGAAGACGATCTCTAAGTCGCGCCGTCGCTCTACGCGCCACGCGCACCCTTAGTCGCACTTCCCACCTCTCCCCCGCCTCCCGATTATTTTCCTACGTAGGAAAATAATCGGGGGAGAGCTTCCGCGTGGAGGAGCGTCGGAGAAGAAATACCCCGGTGCGGCCGGTCCGGATTCTGCCCCATTCTTGTTCCGCCCCGCACGTGCTATAGTGAGCGGGTGACCAACGAACGCGTTAAAGAGAAGCTGCGCACCCTGCCGGACGAGCCGGGCGTCTATTTCATGCGCGACCGGAACCGGCGCGTGATCTATGTCGGCAAAGCGGCCTCGCTCCGGAAACGGGTCCAGAGCTATTTCCGCAAAGCCACGCTGCGCAGCGCCGACCCGAAACTGCGCGGCCTCATCAAGAGCGTCGCCGACCTCGACTGGCTCGTGGTGCGTACGGAAGCGGAAGCCGTGCTGACGGAAGGGCGCATGATCAAAGAATACCGCCCGCGCTATAACGTCTCGTTTCGCGACGACAAACGCTTCCTCCTCATGAAGGTAAACCTGAACGACCCGGTGCCACGCTTTTCGCTCTGCCGCATTCGCAAGGAAGACGGCGCCCTCTATTTCGGCCCCTTCGCCTCGGCCGCCGTCGCGCGGGAGACCGCCGTCTTTCTCGAAAAGCGCTTCGGCGTGCGCCCCTGCCGGCCTCGTGTGCCGGACGAAACGGACTACAAACACTGCCACAACGACATCATCCGCTTCTGCTCGGCACCCTGCGTCGGCAAGATCGACCTCGACGCCTATCGCGATCGTGTCCGCGAGGCGGTCGCGTTCCTGCGCGGTGAACGGCCAGAGATTCTGAAGGAGCTGGAGAGGGAAATGCGCGCCGCCGCCGAGGGGCACGACTTCGAACGCGCCGCCGTGCTGCGCGATACGCTCTTCCGGGTGCGCGACGCCGTGAAGCAACGCGCGCGCGGCACGAAGTCTCCAACGGTTCGAAAGGAAGAAGCGGTCGCCGGGCTGGAACAGCTTCGCGAATTGCTCGATTTGCCCGCCCTGCCGCGCGTGATGGAATGTTACGACATCTCGAACATCTCCGGCACGCATGCGGTCGGCAGCCTGGTCTGCGCCGTGGACGGGCTGGCGGCGCGCAACCGGTATCGGCTCTTCCGCATCAAGACGGTGGAGGGCATTGACGACCCGCGCATGATGGGTGAAGTGCTGCGCCGCCGCTTCGCGCGCGCCGCCGAGGAAGGCAGCCCACTGCCGGACCTGGTGATTGTGGATGGGGGCATCACGCAACTTCGTGCGGCCCGCGCCGCCATGGACGCGCTCGGCTTCGGTGCCGTGCCCGCGGTGGGCCTGGCAAAACGCTTCGAGGAGATCGTTCGCGACCTCGACGGCAAGATGACCCTGACCCGATTACCGAAGGACTCGCCCGCGCTCTATGTGATGCAGCAGATTCGTGACGAGGCACACCGTTTCGCCCTCACCTATCACCGTCGCCTGCGCAGTCGCCGCATTCGCGAGTCGCGGCTCGACGATGTAGAGGGGATTGGCGAGAAGCGAAAGGAGCAGGTCTTGAAGCATTTCGGATCCATCGCGCGGCTGGAGAAGGCGAGCGTGGCGCAGATCGCGGAGGTGCCTGGCATCGGGCCCGAGATGGCCGCCGCGATCCACGCCGAGTTACACAAGGGCCGGGCAGCGACAGGCACGGGGTGAAGATGGAAGACGCGGCGGTTCTGGAAACCCTGGAGCAGGTGCTCGCGGAGCGGGGCGAGGCGTGGCTGGCGCCGCATGGCATTAGCATGGGGCGGCGCTACGCTGGGGCGGAGGCGCTGTTGATTCGCCGCGCCGCCGGCAAGGCCCCGCGCTGGGGCACGTTCATTGTGGTGCGGTCAGGCGCATCGAAGTGGGTGGCGCATCGCGTGATTGCGGTCTGGCAGGGCCAGAGCGGGCCGCGGTTTCTCACCAAAGGCGACGGTCGCGTGGAAGCGGACTGGCCGCCGCGCGAGCGGGCGGACTGGATGGGTGATGTGGTTGCGGTTCGGAAGGACGGCGCTGTGTGGCGACTGGACGGCTGGCGCTCAATGCTTAGCGGGCGGCTGCGCGCGGCGTTCGGCCTGGCGTGCGCGGCGGCGTGGGAGCTGGTCCGCACGCTGCGGGGGCGGCGGAGAGTTTAGCCCCTATCAACTCCAGCGCCCAGGGATGGCGTGCCCGCAGTCGGGGCAGCAGCCATCTTTGAGGCGCACTTCCTCTACGACGAAACCGAGGCGGCGAATGACGGGCTCACGACAATTGGGGCAGAAGGTATTCTCGCCCTCATGCCCGGTGACGCGCGCGACATAGACGTATTCGAGGCCCTCCTCCATCGCGATCTCGCGCGCCCGGTCGAGGGTGCGCACGGGCGTTGGCGGCAGGTTCGCCAGCTTGTAGAGGGGGTAGAAGCGCGCAAAGTGGAGCGGCACTTCCGGGCCGAGCTCGGAGCGGATCCAACGGCACATGGCGCGCGTTTTCTCGGGGTCGTCGTTCAGGGTGGGAATGACGATGTGCGTGATCTCCAGGTGGACCCCGGCGGCTTTCAACTCGCGGAGCGTATCCAGTACGGGCTCCAGTTCGCCGCCGCAGACATCGCGGTAGAAGGCGGGATCGAACGACTTGAAGTCGATGTTCGCGGCGTCGATCAGCGGGCAGAGTTCGCGCAGCGGCTCGGGTGCAATGTAACCGGCGGAATGGAGCAGGTTGGGCAGCTCAGCGCGCCGGGCGAGTCGGGCGACGGCTTCCATGTATTCGTAAAAAACGACCGGTTCGCCAAACGCGTAGCTGATGGCGCGAGCGTGCGCCTCGTGCGCCTGTTCGATCACGACCTCGGGGGTGACCTCATAGGCAAAAACATCTTCCGGCGCGACCTGGGCCATGTCCCAGACTTCGCAGAACTTGCAGGCAAGGTTGCAGCCGGCCGTGGAGATGGAGAGCGCCTGCGTGCCGGGCAGAACGTGAAAGAAGGGTTTGCGCTCGATGGGATCGACCTGCAGGAGGGCCGGGTTCCCGAAGGCGAGGGAGTATCCCTGACCCGCCCGGTTTTCGCGCACGCGACAGGGCCCGCGCTGGCCGGGCGCCAGTTCGCAGTGCCGGGGGCAAAGGTCGCAGCGGACGAGGGAACGATCGAGCTTCGTGAACCAGCGCGAGCGATGCGCGCCGGCCCAGCCCAGCCTGGCTGACTGGCCGCGCGCCACACCCGCCATGCCCATGACGCCGAAAGCGCCCATTGCGCAGACGCAGCCTGCCGCCGCGCGGAAGAATTCGCGTTTTGTGACTTCAGTGCGCGGTGCCGCCGGTTGGTTCATATTTTCTTCTCGCAATCGTCAATACACCAAAGGCCAAGCCGTTGGCCGCGCTCGCCAGCCAGGCGCATGCGCCGATGCCGAGCATGGGCGCGACGACGACACTGGCGAGTAGTGCTCCACTGCACGCTCCGAACAACTCAATGCCATAGACCGTGCCCGTCGCTTTCTCGGCCTGCCCATCCAGCCGCAGGCAGCAGGCCGCGGCCAGCGGAAAGTCGAGCCCATTCAGCAGCCCGGCGGAGAACGTTAGTCCGGCAAAGAGCAGAAACAGGCCCGGGGGCCACCTGACTCCGGCCACCGCAGGCAGGCCCAGAGAGATGAGGGCGGCAAATATGGCAATCGTCATTTGGACGAGCATCAGGACATGTACGTTCGATTTATCCGCAACACTCCGCTGTGTGGTGGCGGCGCCCAGGAGCAGCCCGGCCATGAAGATGGCGACAATCAAGCCGACCTGTTCGTAGACATATCCGTAGAGGCTCTGAAAGAGGAAGAGCAGCGCCATCTGTAGCGACATCGTAGAAAAGCCGGTGGTGAAGACCGCCAGCCGGACGGCGAAGCGCAGATCGTGCGGTTTGTCCGTGCGGCGTCGAAGGAGGCGGAGCACCGCAACCATGACCAGGCAGAAAGCGATAGGCAGAAGCATCCACCATGCTTCCACCCGGGCAATGACCTCGAACGCGGGAGATGCGTCGGTGCGCGTGAGGGCGTTCCAGAAGGCAAGCGTGTGGAAGTAGGCGACGGGCCGGAAGTCGGAGTTGATGAAGCCGCGCTCCCAGACGGGGGGTGCCTCCCGGGCCGCTTCGATCTGCGCTTCGAGCGGTGGTGCAAGCATCGGCCCGAACTCCGGCGGCTGCAGGTGCGCCCGCGGGCGGCGCCCGTGGTTCCGCAGCACCCAGTTCACCCTGCGCAGGGGGGAAGGGAGAAGGAGTTGCGCAAACTGGCCGGGGCTGAACGCGGGCGCCTCGACGCCCCGGTCGAGAAAGCGCTCGCGAAGAATGAGGGGCTGGTCCGTGATCTGCCCCGGCTCGCGGCAGGCGAAAAAGAAGAGGAAGCGGTCGCCCACGGGGAGCACCTCGGGGAAGACGCGTTGCAGGGTGTGAAAGATCGTCGCGTTCCGGTTGGCTACGGCGGTGCCGCGCAGGTCCGGTGTAGAGACCGCGCCGAGCACCAGGACGCCGTCGGGCTCGAGTCGGTCGGCTGCCTCCCGGAAGAACTCTTCGGTGTAGAAGCGGTTCAGCACGGCGGTGGCCGGATCGGGGACATCGACGAGGATGATGTCATAGGTCGACGTTGCGCTTTTCAGGAAACGCCGGCCATCGATGTGGTGCAGCCGGACACGCGGGTCGGCCAGCGCGTCGAGCGTGT